>JBBSFF010000026.1:0-11862 GCA_038238995.1 Sphingomonadales bacterium | reverse complement strand
CCGCAGCCGGGCGATCTCGGCGTGGAGATCGATACCGGGGGGCATCGACGCGCCAAACAGGTTGAGACGGGCGTCCATGGCCTAGCTCCGATCCGACGGAAACAGCACGTTGATCCTCACGTCGGCAACGCCGAGCGCCTGCAGGGGCAGCCCGAAATCCCGAGCAATCGCGACCTTGGCTGCGCGCCGAGCCTGCATCAGCAACGCGGTATCCTGCTTGGCTCGCTGCCAGATCGCGCCTTGGAGGTTTCGTTTCGTGCTCGCATCGAGCCGTTGCTCGCCGCCGGTGTACCACATGAAAAGAGCGCCATCCTTCTCCACGACGATCCGCGTTAGATCGATGATCGGGGGAGCGGCTGCCGGATCGGCGAGCCTGACTGTCAGAACTTTCCCAACGGAATCCCATTTGATATCGGTCGAATCGACGGTGTTGAAGTCGATTTGATAGGCAACCGTTCCCGTCGCGCGCAAAGTCTGGTGGGCATTGATCGGCCAACGCCGAATCGTCGACGTGGTATTCGCCCGAATATCCACGTCGAGCACCGTTATCTTATTCTGCTTGCGAAGAGCGAGAACGACCGTCTCGGCGACCTTGAGGGGGTCGACACAATAGCCAAGCGTAGTCGCGTTATCGGGTGAAAGCTGCTTGGCTACCCAAGGACCGGCGATAACCCCGCCGATGATCCCTGCCACGCCCACGATGATCAACCTGCTCTTCACGCCGCGACCGCCCATACATCGCCGTCGGCGACGACCTCACCTCGCGCACGCAAATCGATCAGATGCGCCGTCACCGACAGTCCCGCCGCCGGATGGAGGCGCGGATCGACGCTTGCGTACATCCCCGCGACCATCGCCGGGACCGATTTCGGGCCATCGGCGAGCGACTTGAGGATCTGCGTCTCGCGCTGCTTCCGGTGGGTGATCAGGCCGCGGACGAGCCGCTGCGGCTCGGCGATCGGGCTCCCGTGGGTCGGGTAATAGACCGCATCGTCGCGGTCGAGGAGCAGGCGCAGGCTCGCCATATACGCCGCCATATCGCCGTCGGGCGGCGCGACGACGGTCGTCGACCAGCCCATGACGTGATCGCCGCTGAACAAGGCGTGCTCCTCGGGGAGCGCGAAACACAGATGATTCGACGTGTGGCCGGGGGTGTGGACTGCCGTCAGCGTCCAGCCGGAGCCGGCCACGCTTTCGCCGTCCGCGAGAACCGCGTCGGGATCGTACGTCCGGTCGAAGCCGGCGTCGGCGCGCGGGCCGGCGTCGTCGAGCACCAGCCGCGCGCAGCCGACGACGAGTGCCCCGGTCGCGGCCTTTACGGCGGGCGCGGCGGGCGAGTGGTCGCGGTGGGTGTGGGTGACGACGATGTGGCTGACGGTCTCGCCTGCGACCGCATCGAGCAGCGCGGCAATGTGGTCGGCGGCGTTGGGGCCGGGATCGACGATCGCGACAGTGCCCCCTGCGAGTCGGGGCCCGACGATGTACGTTCCCGTGCCGGTGTAGGTGAAGGGCGACGGATTGCGCGCGAGGACGCGGCGCACGAGCGGCGACACGGTTTCGGCCCGCCCGTACGGCGCGGCGGCGATAAGGCTCGCGGGATCGTCCATGCCGATCATGTGGCAGTGCGACGCGGCGATGTGAAGGGGCGACGCGCGCGCAGCGATCGCCTAGCATGGCATGATACGGGCTTGGGGTGGTCGATGACGATGCAGCAGTTGATCTATTCGTCGCAGCCGTTCGGCTTCGACGCGGCGACGCTCGGCGGCATCCTCGTCGCCGCGCGGCGCAACAACCGGCGCGACGGGCTGACCGGGGCGTTGATCTGCCGCCACGACATTTATCTGCAGCTGCTCGAAGGGCCGGCCGACGCGGTCGCCGCCACGTTCGCGCGCATCCTCAAGGATGATCGCCACCTCGATGTCATCGGCCACCGGTCGGTCGCGGTCGACGCGCGGATGTTTCCCGATTGGGACATGCTCGACGATCCGGCACGGTCGTGGCTGTGGAGCCCCGCCGAGTTAGCAAACGGCGCGGTCGCCGCTGCCGGCGGCGACGCGATCACGGCGGTTTTCCAGCGGCTCGCCGACGAGCAGAGGGTGAAGGGCGACACGGCAGCCGACGACGGCGGGGTCGCTTGCCCACGCGCCCCAATCGCCTAGACTAAGCGCCAAGCTCTGGGGAGGGCGCGCGCAATGGAAGCCTATGATTTCGTCATCGTCGGCGCGGGGTCGGCGGGATGCGTCCTCGCCAATCGCCTGTCGGCCGATCCGGCAACCCGCGTCCTGCTGCTCGAAGCGGGCGGGCGTGACAGCGGCACGCTGATCAACATGCCCGGCGGGATCGCGCAGATCATCCCGCCCGACAAGCCGAGCGCGTACGACTGGGGTTTCTGGACGGTGCCGCAGTCGGCGATGAACGGACGGCCGATGTACTGGCCGCGCGGGCGCGTGCTCGGCGGGTCGTCGTCGATCAACGGGATGGTCTATATCCGCGGGCACGCGAGCGACTACGACCGCTGGGCGCAGACCGGCCTGACCGGCTGGGGGTGGAGCGACGTCCTCCCGTATTTCCGTCGGTCCGAAGACAGCGAGCGCGGCGGCGACGCGTTTCATGGGGAGGGCGGCCCGCTGCACACGAGCACCCGCTGCCTGCCGCATGTCCTCAACGATGCCTTCATCGACGCCGCCGTCGAGGCGGGTTTTCCGCGCACGACCGACTTCAACGGGCTGCAGTTCGAGGGCGCGGGGCGTTACGACTGCACGATCAAGAACGGCAGCCGCTGGTCGGCGGCGCGCGCGTACCTGACGCCGGTCATGAAACGCCCGAACCTCGAGGTGCGTACCGGGGTCCAGGTCGAGCGCGTCGTCTTCGACGGCACGCGCGCGACTGGCATTGCCTATATCCGCGACGGCAAGGCCGAAACGGTCGCGGCGCGCGAGGTCATCCTGAGCGGGGGGACGGTCAACTCGCCGCAGCTGCTGATGCTGTCGGGGATTGGGCCCGCCGAGCATCTGCGCGCAACCGGGATCGCGGTCGTCGCCGACCGCGCCGACGTTGGCGGCAATCTGCAAGACCATCTCGACCTGATCGTGCAATGGGCGTGCACGCAGCCGGTGACGCTCAACGCCAATGCGGCGACGTTCAATAAGATCAAGGCGCTGGCGTCGTGGCTGTTCGCCAAATCGGGAACCGCGAGCTACATTCCGACCCCGACCGGCGCGTTCGTATCGACGCGCGAGGGGCTCGCCGCCCCCGACATCCAGATCCATTTCATGCCGTTGCGTGGCAACGCGCATGGGCGCGGAACGATGTCGCCCGAGCACGGCTATCAAATGCACGTCTGCCAGCTTCGCCCCGAAAGCCGGGGAACGATCCGGCTGGCCGGCCCCGACCCGCTTGCGCCGCCGCTGATCGACCCGCGCTACCTGACCGCGCCCGAGGATATCGACACGCTCGCCGCCGGGGTCGCGATCGCGCGGCGGATCGGGGCGGCTTCGGCGTTCGACGCGTTTCGCGGGCCGGAGACGTGGCCCGGCACAGGCGTGCAATCGCGCGAGACGCTCGTCGCGGCGATGCGCGACTGGGGGGAGACGATCTATCACCCGGTCGGCACATGCCGGATGGGCGCCGACGACGCGTCGGTCGCCGACGGAAATTTGCGCGTCCGCGGGGTCGACGGCTTGCGCGTCATTGATGCGTCGGTGATGCCGTATCTCGTCAGCGGCAACACCAATGCGCCGACGATCATGATCGCCGAGAAGGCGTCCGATCTGATCCTTAACCAGACCAAGCAACGGCTGGCGGCGTGAACGCCATCGAGCCGTACACCCTGCCCGTCAACGCCGACGAGGCGTCGTGGGTCCGCGAGCGCGTCGCGGGCTACCGCGTGTTCGAGGAACCGGCCGATGCCGGCTGGGATTATGGGGCCAACCGCGGCTACATGATGCGGCTGCGCGATTATTGGCTCGACGCCTTCGACTGGCCGGCGGCGGTCGCCGGGCTCAACCGCCACCCGCATTTCCGCGTCGAGGTCGAACCCGGCTTACGGCTTCACTGTATACACCGTCTTTCGACGCGGGCGAACGCGCGCCCGTTGCTGATCGCCCACGGCTGGCCGGGGTCGATCGTCGAGTTCGACGCGATCGTCGACCGGCTTGCCGAACCGGAGGTGGAGGATGGGCCTGCCTTCCATGTGATCGCTCCTTCGCTGGCGGGGTATGCGTGGTCAGACAAGCCGACGGCACCGATCGGGCCGCGCGCGATGGCGCGGTTGTACGACCGGCTGATGGCGGTGCTCGGCTACGACCGGTATCTGTATCAGGGGGGCGACTGGGGCTGCGTCATCGGCGGCTGGATCGGGCTCGCCAGCGCGCGCGGCGAGGCGATCCACCTCAGCGGTTACGGCCTGCGCTCTGCCGACATGCGTCCGACGACAGCCGAGGAAACCGCGTGGCTGGTCAAAGCGGGCAAGGTCCGCGACCGCGAAACCGCATACCTCCAGCTCCAGGGGACCAAGCCGCAAAGCCTCGGCTTCGCGATGATGGATTCGCCGATGGGGGTCGCGGCGTGGTTCGCGGAGAAGTTCGTCGGCTGGTCGGACGTTGGCGCGGGCCGTAACGGCTATGTCGACCCGCCGTTCACCTTCGACCAGATGCTGACCAACATCATGATCTACCTGACGACCCGCAGCTTCAACACCGCGACGTGGATCTACAAGGGGCTGTTCGACGAGGGTGGTTTCGCCATGCCCGAAGGGCGGCGCGTCGAGGTGCCGACCGGGTGTGCGGCGTTCCCTAAGGACCTGCTCGCCTTCCCGCCGCGCGCGATGGTCGAGCGCGGCTATAACGTCGTCCGCTACACCGACATGCCGCGCGGCGGCCATTTCGCCAGCCTCGAGGAGCCCGAATTGTTCCTCGCCGACGTCCGCGCGTTCGCGGCGGCGGTTTGAGCAACGACCCATCGATCGACGGAATCGAGTGGCGGGTTGAGCCCGGGCTGCTCGACTATCCGCTCGCGGTCGCGGCGATGGAGGCGCGCGTCGCGGCGATCCGCGGCGGGACCGCGTCCGAGTTGATCTGGCTGGTAGAACACCCGCCCCTCTACACCGCCGGGACGAGCGCCGAGCCGGGCGACGTGCTCGATGCGCGCTTTCCGGTGTATGTCGCCGGGCGCGGTGGGCGACACACGTATCACGGCCCGGGCCAGCGCGTTGTCTACGTCATGCTCGACCTCGACGCGCGTGGCCGCGACGTCCGTCGTTTCATCGCCGCGCTCGAAGCGTGGGTCATCGACGCGCTGGCGCGCGAAGGCGTTGTCGCATTCGCAGATCCGACGCGTGTCGGGGTGTGGACGCGTACCGGCGGACACGATGCCAAGATTGCCGCGATCGGCGTCCGGATCCGTCGGTGGGTCACGTTTCACGGAACCGCGATCAACGTCGCCCCCAATCTCGCCGATTTCGCCGGCATCGTGCCGTGCGGACTCTCCGATGCGCCCGTCACGAGCCTGCAGGCGCTCGGTTGCCATTCGACCCTCGGATCGGTCGACGCTGCGCTCCGTGCGGAACTGTCACGGTTCATCGGACGTTTAACCGTTACGCACTCACGCAATGACGCTTGAGGGCGGGGAAGTTTATGTTTAATGTCCACCTCGGTTAGGGGATAAGGGCTGAACCGAAACCGCCGCTATCATGCTCGTTAACGATGAACAGGAGTCCTCAAGATGGGTGATATCATGACGAAGATTAAGACGGTTACGCTCGTCGCCGGCCTCGCACTGGCTGTCGTCGCTTGCGGCGAAAAGAAGACGGACACGACCGCCACGACCACCACCACCGACACGATGCCTGCTTCGGCGCCGATGGCGACCGACACGACGATGGCCCCCGCTTCGGGTGCCGCCGACGCGATGGCAACCGCCCCGGCCAGCGACGCGATGGCGCCTGCTTCGGGCGGCGAAACGACGACGACCGACTCGACCACGACCACCACGAAGCCGTAAGCTTCAGGTCGTATCGTTACCGGAAGGGCCGCCAGTCACATGGCGGCCCTTCTTTTTTGTGACGTCAACGGTCGTCAGACACGGCCATTTGGGGAGACTAGCAATGAGCCTCGATCAGATCACCGACCAGATGCGGACCCGCGTCGGCGCCAATGCCGGGCTGAAGAAGTCGGTCAAGTTCGATTTCGGTGGCGACGGCGTCGTCCGCATCGACGATTCGGTTTCACCGGCGGTCGTCGATAACGAGAACGCGCCGACCGATTGCACCGTCAAGGTGTCGATGGCCGATTTCATGGACATGGCGAGCGGCAAGCAGAACGCGCAAATGATGTTCATGATGGGCAAGCTCAAGGTCGATGGCGACATGTCGGTCGCGCTCCAGCTCGGCACCATTCTCGGTTAGGTCGTGGCGGTCGCCCGGCGCGCCGGGCTGCCGCACCCGGGCTAGCGGCGCAAAGACCGGGGCGGTATGGCAGTGGTGCGTTGCGTCTCGCACCGAAGGACAGCGGCCATCATGCTTCGACCCGTCGTAATTTCGCTCGCGCTTGTTGTTTGGGGATCAACCGGACCCGCCGATGCCACGGCGAAGAAGTCGACTCGCCCGCGCGTCGTACGAGTGGAGCCGTCAGCGATGCCGGCGCCGGTCGAAGATGTCTTCACCCGGACTGCCGACGGCATGATGACGCCGAATGCCGTTCGGCTGCGCCCGACAACGCCGGCAGAGGCGGAAGCAAACGCGGTGTGGTCGGTTCGCGCCGCGCTGAACATCGCCGCACTTCAGTGTCAATTTTCCGGTTTTCTCGCGACGGTGCGAAACTACAACGACGTCCTTCGCCAGCATTCCGACGAGCTCGATCGAGCGCGCATCACGATGATCGCGCATTTCCGACGGTACGATGGGACGCAAGCGCAGAACAGCTTCGACCGCTACACCACGCAGACGTACAACAGCTTTTCGACCCTCGATGCGCAATACGCATTTTGCGAGCGCGCGGCGCTTGCCGGGCGTGTCGCCCTGACCGTCCGCAAGGGCGAACTGGGCCAACGCGCAGCTGAGCTCCGCAACGACGTCCGCGCGTCGCTGACACCGGTCGCGGCACGAGCGTTGCTTGTCCCGATCCAGATAGACGCGGGGCCGCTGCCGCCGCTGTAGCGGCGATGCTCCCGCCAATCGATTCGAGGTTCGACCGCCACGTTGACCGGACGCAATAAAGGCCGCCCTTTCGGACGGCCTTTCTTGTTTGAGCTTCGCTTACTGCGGCGTGCAGGGGCCCGCCGACGCCGGAGCCGGAGCACCACCGAAGGTGATCTCGACGCGGCGGTTCTGCGGCTCGCGGACACCATCGGCGGTATCGACCAGCGGACGGCTTTCGCCGAAGGCTTCGGTCGAGATGACGCCGGCGGCGACACCCTTGCCGGTCATGTACGACTTGACCGCATCGGCGCGACGCTGCGACAGCGCGACGTTGTAATCGGGCTTACCCGACTTGTCGGCGTGACCGGCGAGCGTAACGCTCGTCTGACCCGTCGCCGCATACTGGTCGGCGGCGCGATCGAGGATCGCGGCGGCTTCCGGCGTGATGACCGAACGATCCCAATCGAAGAAGACGAGGAACGGCCCCGGCGTGACCGCGGCAGGCGGGCACGGCGGGAGCGGTGCGACGACGACCGGCGGCGGCGCAACGACCGGCGGCAGCGGCGGCGGGGGTGCCTCGCCACCGAAGTTATACGTCAAGCCGACCAGCAGGCTGTGCGAACGAACCCGGGTGTTCGCGCGCTGGCCGGTGAACGTCAGCGTGTTGACGTTGTCGACGTTGAAGAAACGATACTTGAGCGAAACGTCGACGTGATCGGTCAACGGCTTGTAGATGCCGGCCAAGACCTGCCAGGCAACGTGCGTATCGCTGTCATCGAGGAACTTCGCGGCACCGACCGTGGTCGCAGCGCCCGGGATCGCACCAAGGCTACCGTAGCCCTGCTGCTTGACGCGGGCGACGCCGGCACCGGCACCGACATAACCGCCGACGTCACGGTCCTTGCCGCCGAAATCGACGAGCCCGTTGACCATGAACGACAGGATGTTCTGGTTACCCAACGCGTTGACGTAGTTGCCCGTTCCGGGAACGCCGACCGCGCCGCTCGCGAACGTCAGCGGCGGCGTAGCGCCAGTCACCTGAAAATAATCGATGCGATTACGTTTGTAGCCGACCTCGAACTCGGCGCGGAACATGCCGAAGTCGTAGCCGAGGATGCCATCGACATCGTAACCGGTCTTGAACTTCTCGCGCAGCGGAGCCTTGTAGGCGACGCCGCTGGGCTGACGCAGATCGAAGCTGGTCGCCTGCGAGATGATCGCCCCGCCATCGACGCCGACGTAAAACGACTGGTCCTTTGCAAGCGCCGGGCCGGCGAGCGCCGTCGAACCCAGCACCAGTGCGACGGCAATTTTCCGCATCGTTATTTCCTTCACGGTTTCTCTAGGCATCTGAACTGCCCCAACGCTCTAACGCAGCAGTTATACCAGCGCAAGCCGAGATTCCGGTGGTCTGTTGCGTAGAAACAACACATTATCCACGAAGTAACGTCGCTACAACTCACATCGCTGCGACGAGTCCCATCGCACGCAGCGCGGCGGTCAACGCCGCCACCGCGGCTCGCACTTCGGTATCGACCACCGCGCCCCCAACCGGCGCGGCCAGCGCCGACGGCGGCACGGCAAGCATCGTCCGGCCGCCGACCGACAGCGCGCGCACCGGCCAGGTATCGGCGCGCCACGCGCCTTCGCTGCGCACCGCAAAAACGCCCTCGTCGATCACAAAGGCGAGGCAGCCGTCGCGCGGACTGATGAATGACCAGCCGCCCGCATCGAACGCCGCGATATCGCCCGCGTGCCCCGTCCATATCCCCGTCGCGCCCGCGGCGACGATCCAGCATCCGGGATCGACCGGCGCGGCGGGCGGCGCCGTGAGTGTCCGGCTGACAACCGCGAGGTGAAGCAGCGCGTCGACCGCGGCGAGCGCGGTGTTATGCGTGACCTCTTTCTGCGCCTGCCCGCTTTGGAGCAGGGGCAAGGCATATCGTGCCGATCGTTCCGCCATGGGTCGTCCTTCGGATCAAGAGTTAGCGTGAAAGGTCGATCGTGCACGTCGTCGCCAAGCCGACACCGACCGTGGCACTGACCTGCGCGACGCCGATCGTCAGCGACACGACGGTACCGGCGGTGTCCGAGGCGAACGCAGCCGCGGGATAAGTCCACGTCGGCGATACGACATCGGCGGTGCGCGCGACGACGCCGTCGGCCGTGACGGTGATGCGGTAGCGTTCGGCCTCCTCGCCGAGCGCAGTGTCGGTGCCGTCGATCCACGCAAAGCCCGCGCGGCTGCGCCGTATCCAGCCGATCGTCCGATCGCCGTTGGCCTCGGTCGTCACGGTCGGTGCGACTGGCGACAGTGGCCGCAAAGCTGCACCTGTGGGAACTATGTCAAACGCCGCGGCAACGACTGCGCCTTCGCCCGGATCCGCAGCCCGCGCGCATCCTCGGCGATCCGGTCGACGAGCCCGATCGGCGCGCCCGCGTCGTGCTGCCAGAGGAGCGGGACCTGGCCCCCGACGGCGCGCGCGAACGCCCCGCGCGAAACGACGTCGCCGCCCGCATCGGGCACGCCGAATATGCTCGCGTAGCCGGCGAAACGGGTGATGGGCATGGCGTGCCTCCTTGCGAATGTATAGACATCGCGCTATACGACGGGATGGGCATGGAAGACGTTGCCGGCTTCGATTGGGACGATGGCGCGAAGCACGGCGTCTCGATCGACGAGATCGAGGCCATCTTCGGGCACCAGCCCCGGACGGGTCCCGACCTCGCGCATTCGTCGACGGAGGAACGGTTCATCGCGGTCGGGGGCGCGCCCCGGCTGATCTTCGTCGTCTACACGCTGCGAGACATCGGAGGCCGACGATGCATTCGGCCGATCAGCGCCCGTTACATGCACCGAAAGGAGATCGACAATTATGCTTAAGCCCCTGCCCCGACTGATGAGCGACGAGGCGGCCGAACACTTCCTCGAAACCGCCAACCTCGCCGAATACGACCTGAGCACGTTGAAGCGGGTGCACTTCGAGTTCGCGCCCAAGGTGAAACAGGTCAACATGCGGATGGCCGAGGACCTGCTAACCGCGGTCAAGGTCAGGGCGAAGGCGAACGGTATCCCGTATCAGCGCTTCATCCGGCAGGCGCTGGAAGAGGCACTTGCCCGCCCGCGCGCGGACGAACGGCCCGCGCCGGCGGAGTAAGCTAGCGGTGGATCAGCCCGGTCATCCCGAGCTTCGCCGCGATGCCGACGAGCAGCGCCGCGACCGCCGCGCGGACTGCCCATGTCAGCACCGCCGACACCGCCGACCGCTTGGCGTCGCGCCAGCCCTGGATCAGCTGGCGGAGCTCGATGATGTCGGCCCCGGCGCGGTCGTCGTGGAGGCCGATGCTCGCCAGCGCGCGCGCCGCGCCCGCTTCGCTCGCCTCCTCGATGATGGCGCGCAGCGTGACGAGGTCGGCCCCTTGGCCCTCGGCCTGGGCGATCAATCCGGCGAGCATCGTCATGGGTTGCCTCCAAGCCCGGTCAGTCCGAGCATTGCGCGTTTCTCGTCGTCGGTCAGGAAAGTCGCCGCCGACACCTGTCCCCACAACCGCTCGCGGTCGGCGGACAGCGCGGGGATCGCGTCGCGGTCGACGGTCAGCGTCAGGCCGGGCCACCAGTCGCCGAGGTAGGTCGCGATCGACCCCAAAATTCGGGACGTCAGCGGCAGCAGCGTCAGCCGCCACAGTGCGACGTTCGCCTCGCGGTAGTTCGCGAACGCGTTGTCGCCCGACAGGCCGAGCAGCATCGGCGGCACCCCGAACGCGAGCGCGATCTCGCGGCTGGCGGTGTCGCGGGTTCGCGCGAAATCCATCTCGGCGGGCGTCATCGACAGCGCCTGCCACTTCATGCCGCCATCGAGCAGCATCGGCCGCCCGGCGTTCATCGCGCCGGTGAACCCCGCCTCCATCTCGGCCTTGAGCCGGTCGAACTGCTCCGCCGACAGCGTCGCGCCGTCGCCCGGATCATAGACCAGTGCCCCCGACGGCCGCGCGGCGTTGTCGAGCAGCGCCTTGTTCCACGCGCTCGCCGCGTTGTGCGTCTCGACCGCCGCCGCCGATGCACCGAGGCAGCCGAGCCCGTAATGGTCGTCGAGCGGGTGGAAGCTGCGGATATGCAGCAGCCCCGGGCGCCCTTCTTCGGCTCCGGCGCCGACCGTCACCGCCGGAAACCGCTGCAGCTGGCTGCCCGCGCGGTACAGATAGCCGACCGGCCAGCCGCTCGCGTCGGCTTCGACCGACACGCGCTCGGGGCGCAGCGAATAGAGCGCGACCGGCAGCCCCGACGCGCCGAGCCCGACCTCGATGAAGGCGTTGCCGTGCAGCAGCAGGTTCGCCGCGACGGTCTCGATGAGGTGCGGCCCGGGTTCGCCGCCGTCGAGCAGCGCTAGCGCGGGGTGACAGGGCGGATTGCTCAGCACCGGCGCGCCCGCCGCCCCCTCGGCGACGATCCGCACCGCGCGCTGTGCGATCGGGTTGCGGACGTAGGCGTCGCGCGCCAGCGCCTCGTACGACCGCGTCGCGCCGATATTGCCGTTCCACGTCGTCCGCGCGATGTCGGGGAAGATCCCCGGCGGACGCGATGGTGCGGGCCGCGACTGCGCGGGCCGCGACTTGCGGCCGAAGGGATTGAGATTCATGAGGTTCTCCCATTTGATCCTCCCCCTCTTGGGGGAGGGGGACCATCGCTCTTGCGATGGTGGAGGGGCGGTCGAGCAAACGAGAAGTTT
>JBBSFF010000025.1:0-12010 GCA_038238995.1 Sphingomonadales bacterium | reverse complement strand
TTCAACTTCCCGGCGATGATCCCGATGTGGATGTTCGGCGTCGCCATCGCCTGCGGCAACGCCTTCATTCTCAAGCCGTCGGAGCGTGACCCGTCGCTGCCGTTGCGCTTGGGCGAACTGATGATCGAGGCGGGGCTGCCAGCGGGCATCCTCAACGTCGTCCACGGCGACAAGGAAGCGGTCGACGCGATCCTCGACAACCCGCACGTCAAGGCGGTCAGCTTCGTCGGCTCGAGCGACATCGCGCATTATGTCTACCGGCGCGGCGTCGCGGCGGGGAAGCGGGTGCAGGCTATGGGCGGCGCGAAGAACCACGGCATCGTCCTGCCCGACGCCGACATGGACCAGACCGTCGCCGATCTGGTCGGGGCCGCGTTCGGGTCGGCGGGCGAGCGGTGCATGGCGCTGCCGGTCGTCGTTCCCGTCGGCGAGGCGACCGCCGACGAGTTGCGCGAACGCCTGCTCCCCGAAATCGCTAAACTCCGCCTCGGCGTGTCGACCGACCCCGACGCGCATTACGGCCCAGTCGTCAGCGCAGAGCATCGCGAGCGGATCGAGAACTATATCGGCATGGGCGTCGCCGACGGGGCCGAACTCGTCGTCGACGAGCGCGGGTTCTCGCTGCAGGGCCACGAGGGCGGCTTCTTCGTCGGGCCGACGCTGTTCGACCACGTCGAGCCGACGATGCAAAGCTATCGCGAGGAGATTTTCGGCCCGGTCCTGCAGATGGTTCGCGCCGAATCGCTCGCCGAAGCGATCAGCCTGCCGTCGAAGCACCAGTATGGCAACGGCGTCGCGATCTTCACGCGGAACGGCCCCGCCGCACGTGAATTTGCCGCGTCGGTCGACGTCGGCATGGTCGGGATCAACGTGCCGATCCCGGTCCCGGTCGCGTACCACAGCTTTGGCGGGTGGAAGCGCTCGGCGTTCGGCGACACCGGCATCCACGGCACCGAGGGCGTCCGCTTCTACACCAAGCTCAAGACCGTCACCCAGCGTTGGCCGAGCCTCGACGCCGGCGCGACGGTGACCGACAGCAGCTTCGTCATCCCGACGATGAAATAGGCGACGCCATGCTGCGGCTGGCGCTGTCGACGATCGTCGTCGACGACTACGACGCGGCGATCGCGTGGTTCGTCGGCATGCTCGGCTTCGTGCTGAGCGAGGACACGCCGCTGCCGCCAGATAAACGCTGGGTCGTCGTCACCCCGCCCGGCGGTGGCGCGGGACTGTTGCTCGCGCGCGCCGCGACGCCTGCGCAGGCGGCGGCGGTCGGCTACCAGAGCGGTGGGCGGGTCAGTTTTTTTCTCCACACCGACGCTTTCGACCGCGATCACCGCGTGATGACCGCGCGCGGCGTGGTCTTCGTCGACGGCCCGCGCGCCGAAGTCTATGGCCAGGTCGCGGTGTTCGTGGATATCTGCGGCAACCGCTGGGACCTGGTGGAGGCCGCATGACCTACGAAACGCTGCTGATCGAGATTACCGGCCGCGTCACGCTGATCCGCCTGAACCGCCCGCACGCGCTCAACGCGCTCAACGCGCAGGTGCTCGCCGATCTGACCGCCGCGCTCGCCGCGTTCGACGCCGATCCGGGGCAGGGCTGTGCAGTCATCACCGGCAATGAGAAGGCGTTTGCCGCCGGGGCCGACATCAAGGAAATGGCGGGCCGATCGTTCGCCGATATGTACGGCGGCGACTTTTTCGCCGGTTACGACCGGGTGACCGCAACGCGCAAACCGGTCGTTGCGGCGGTCGCGGGGTTCGCGCTCGGCGGTGGCTGCGAATTGGCGATGATGTGTGACTTCATCGTCGCCGCCGACACCGCCAAGTTCGGTCAGCCCGAGATCAAGCTCGGCGTGACGCCGGGCATGGGCGGCAGCCAGCGGATGGCGCGCGCGATCGGCAAGGCGAAGACGATGGAGATGTGCCTGACCGGGCGGATGATGGGCGCAGTCGAGGCCGAAGCGGCGGGACTCGTCGCACGCGTCGTGCCCGCCGCCGAACTAATCGAATCGGCGATGGCGACGGCGGCGACGATCGCGGCGATGGCTCCGCTCGCGGCGATTGCCGTCAAGGAGATGGTCGACGCCGCGTTCGAGACGACGCTCGCGCAGGGCGTCGTATTCGAACGGCGGCTGTTCCACGGGCTGTTCGGCTCGGCGGACCAGAAGGAAGGCATGGCGGCATTCGTCGCCAAGCGGGCGGCGGTGTGGACGGCGACGTGAAGATCGGGTTCATCGGGCTTGGCAACATGGGCGCCGGCATGGCCGCGAACCTTGTCCGCGCCGGGCATTTAGTGACCGCTTTCGATCTGTCGAGTACGGCACTGGTGCGGGCATGTGCGGCAGGGTGTGCGGCAGCCGGAGCGGCGAGCGAAGCGGCGGCAGGAGTCGATGCGGTGGTGACGATGTTGCCCGCCGGCGCCCATGTCCGGGGCGTCTACGAGGACGCGGTATTGGCCGCCGCGCGTCCCGATACGCTGCTGCTCGACTGCTCGACGATCGATGTTTTCACAGCAAAATCAGTTGCTTGTGCCGCTGCTGAGCGCGGACTAGCGATGGTCGACGCGCCGGTGTCGGGCGGGATCGCGGCGGCGAACGCGGGCACGCTGACGTTCATGGTCGGGGGGCCGGGCGACGCCTTCGACCGCGCCAAGCCGATCCTCGAGGCGATGGGCAAGGTCGTTATCCACGCCGGTGCCGCGGGCTCCGGACAGGCAGCAAAGATCTGCAATAACATGCTGTTAGGCGCATCGATGGTCGCCACCGCCGAGGCATTCGTGCTTGCGGGCAAGCTCGGACTCGACACCCAGACCTTCTTCGACATCGCCTCGAAAGCCAGCGGCCAGTGCTGGTCGATGACGAGCTATTGCCCGGTTCCGGGCCCCGTCCCGGCCGCCCCGTCGAACCGCGATTACGACGGCGGGTTCGCCGCCGCGCTGATGCTCAAGGACTTGAAATTGGCCGTCGAAGCGGCGCAGGCGGTCGGTGCCTCGGTGCCGATGGGGGCGCAGGCCGAGGCGCTGTACCAGATGTTCGTCGGCCTCGGCGGCGCGGGCAAGGACTTTTCGGGCGTGATCAAGCTGCTCGACGGCAGCTGGGACCGGGTCGCCTGATCAAACGAGATCAATGACTTACTCGACCCGGACCGAGGCGCTGGTGGTCATCCGGTCGCGCCACGGACTGACGATGTCGTACGCCGCATTTCCCTTCGCAACTGATGTGCGGTGACAAAGGTCGTGGGCGCAAGATCTCAGCGGCCCCCCACGACTCAACCCGCAGTGACACGGAGCGCATCGATCTATGTACATCGGAAAGTTGGGGCAGACAGCTGTCGCGCATCGTTTCACCGCCTGGCGCGCTTATGTCGGACGACGGTGTCAATGAAGCCATAACGCGGGAGAGAATCGTGCCGGGCCTGTATTTCGACCAGTTTTCGATTGGGCAGCGTTTTGTGCATGAGATCCGGCGCACCGTCACCGACATGGACAACATGTTATTCTCATCGCTGACGTACAATCCGGCCGCGATCCATATCGATCACGAATATGCCAAAAGCACTGAATTCGGTCGTCCGTTGATGAACTCGATCTTTACCCTCGGCCTAGTCATTGGGCTGAGCGTGCAGGACACGACGCTCGGCACGACCGTCGCCAATCTCGGAATGAGCAAGACGATTTTTCCAAAGCCGGTCTTCGCGGGTGATACCCTTCGGTCGACGACGACGGTCATCGACCTGCGGCCATCGAAATCACGCGCCGGGCAGGGTATCGTCACTTTCGAGCACGACGGGCTCAATCAGCGCGACGAGATCGTGTGCCGGACGCTCCGCGCGGCGCTGATGCTAGAGCGACCGGTATGAGGCTGCGGTCGATGCTGTTCGTGCCGGGCGACAGCCCGCGCAAGTTCGCGCGCGGGTCGGGCTGTGGGGCCGACGCGCTGATCCTTGACCTCGAGGACTCGGTCGCACCCTCACAAAAAGACGTTGCGCGCGACCATGTCGCTGACCTGCTCGCCGACCGTTCGCCGCGCGACTGGTCATTCTTCGTCCGGATCAACCCGCTCGACACCGATCTGACCGACCGTGATCTCGCGGCGGTGGTAAAACCGGGGCTTGACGGCATTGTGCTGCCCAAGGCGAATGGCGCGGAAGATGTCGCGACGATCGCCAACCGGCTCGACCGGCTCGAAGCGGCGGCGGGCATCGCAGCAGGTACCATCAAGGTCGCCGTCGTCGCCACCGAAACCCCGCAGGCGATGTTCAACCTCAGGAGCTATGTGCCCGCGCCCGCGAGGCTGATCGCGCTGACGTGGGGCGCCGAAGACCTCGCCGCCGCGCTCGGCGCGACCACCAACAAGGAGGCCGACGGCGGCTGGACGAGCCCGTATCTGCTTGCGCGGAACCTGTGCCTGTTCGCCGCCGCCGCTGCCGCAGTCGCGCCGGTCGATACGCTCTACGTCGACTTCCGCGATCTCGCGGGTCTCGAGCGGGATTGCGCCCGGTCGCGGCGCGACGGCTTCTCCGGGCGCCTCGCGATTCATCCCGATCAGGTCGCGACGATCAACGCCGCCTACGCGCCGTCCGCCGACGAGATCGCCGCAGCCCGCAAGATCGTCGCTGCCTTTGCCGCGGCACCCGATGCCGGCACGCTTGGGATCGACGGCAAGATGGTCGATATCCCCCATCTGAAAGCCGCGCAAAAGACGCTCGCCGCTGGCGCCGAGCCGCTGGATTCGGCTAGACGCCCGGCGAGGAATCAATGATTAGCCGTCTGGACAGAAAATGTCATTCAAGCACGACCTAAGATCCTGCCAGCCTTTACTGGGCACGTTCGTCAAGACGCCGCATCCGCATGTCGTCGAGGTGTTGGCCAGCGGCGGACTCGACTGCCTGTGCATCGATGCCGAACACGCACCGTTCGATCGCGCGGCGATCGACCTCTGCCTGATGGCGGCGCGCGCCGGCGGCGTGCCCGCGCTCGTGCGTCCCGCAAGCGGTGCGCCGCAAGAACTGTTGAATGCGCTCGACTGCGGTGCAGATGGCGTCGTCGTCCCGCACATCCGATCAGCGGCGGAGGCGCGCGACCTCGCGCGCGACGCGCATTACGGACCCGGCGGACGCGGCTATGCGGGGTCGACGCGTGCGGCGGGCTATGGACTGGTCGGCATCGGTGATCATCTTGCCGTGACTGCCGATCGGACCGCCGTCGTTGCGCAGATCGAGGATGCCGAGGCGCTCGATGCGATCGACGCAATCGCTGCCGTCGATGGGATCGACGCGCTTTTCGTCGGGCGGATCGACCTGACGATTTCGCTCGGCTGTACTTCGCCCGACGATCCGCGGGTTGTCGCCGCGGTCGAGCACATCGTCACCGCGTGCCGTCGCGCGGGCCGCACTTCGGGGATGTTCCTCGGCCGCGCAGGCGACGTTGCCGGTTGGCGCGCCAAGGGCGTCAGCTTGTTTCTGCTCGCGTCGGACCATGGTTTCATCCGCGCCGGCGCACGGGCACTGCGTGACGAGGCGGGAATGGGCTGATCGAGCGCTCGGCGCTCGGCTAACGCGGCATTTCGAGAACAACGACACCGTATGGGTCGAAGGTGAACCGAGTGCCGCGAGTTCCTGTCAGCAGATACTCGCGCACTATCTTCGGCGGAAGGCCTAGCCGCGGTAGGCTTGCGCCAGCACCGCGACCTCGTCGAAGATCGTCCATTCTTCGACGACAAGCGGCCCTGCGAAGCGCAAATGGCTCATCCCCATGACCGCGACCCCGCGTCCAGCGGGGACATCGCCAAGCAGTCCGCCAGCGCGCGTCGTCCCCTCGAGAATCCAGCGAACGGCGACGATCAGCCCATCGGTTTCGTCCGACCAACAGACGTGTTCGACCCGCATGGTCGCATCGGGGAGGCTCGTCAGCATCGCGATGACGAGCGCGCTGAGGTTGCGCGCGCCCGCTGCGATCCGCCCTCCTCCCCAATGCGCGATCACCGACGGCGAATACGCGCGAGCAATTTGATCGAAGCGCCGCATGTTCCAGATTTGGCTGAAATGGTCGGCGACCCAGCCGTTTATCGTATTGGTCGGCCCTTCATAGCCCTTGCGCGGGACCTGGCCCTTGAGCCGCGTCGGCACCGACACGATCGAAGCCTCGGCGAGCGGAGTTTGAGCGAGCATCCGCGCGGTGTCGTGGATGTCGAACCCCATTTGGCGAACGGCGGCCCCATTGTCGCGGACCAGCCATTCGGTGTGGATTAGATTGGCGCGCGTGATGCAGTCGGCGACGAAGAAGCGCCCGAGCCGCTTGCCGGTCGCGGAGCCGTACGGCGTCGCGCCGACATTGGTCGACCGGGCATAGCCGAGGTGCGAGGTATAGAACCCGTCGTCTTCGTCGCCGCTCCACGCGACGTTAAGATGATGCGATTCCCCATCAGGGGCCATATGAATGCCGGCCGTGGTCGATGCAATAACCTCTTCGACTGACCGGACGACGCCGTTCGTCGTATAGACGGTGCAGTTCGCGTCGTAGGTGTCGTAAATCCGTCCAACCGCGCGCTCGACCCAGATCTGCTCAGTGATGCGAACAATATAGTCGACGATGTCGGTGAAATCGTCCTCGAAACCCGCCATCGGCTGGGTGCGGACACCTGACGACACGGTGAGCTCGGCGGTATCGCGTTGGCGGATGCGTGTGACAACCGAGCGCTCGGGCACGGTGAACGGCAAGTTCTCGTGCGTCATTGACCGTACTCCATTGAAAACCCGGGATCGCGGATTAGCGATCCCGGGCCCAAAACGTCTAGCGATCAGAACTTATAGCCGGCCTTCAGCCCCCACGTCCGCGGAGCGCCGTAGCTGCCGCTGAACCCGCCGCCGCTTGCCACGGTGACGCGGCCGATCGTGGCGTTGTCCTCGAGGTTTTCGACGAATGCCTGCAGCGAAAGCCTTTGATTAGCCGTGCGATATGTCAGCCGCAGTTCGGTCTTGGTATAAGATTTCTGCAGATAGTTCGGAAACGCGCGTGACAGCAGGTAGCTGCCACTGAACAAGGTCTGCACTTCGGGGGTTAGCGTGCCGGAATTGCCGAGGTCGATCTCGTAGGCGAGGCCGAATTGCGCGCTCACGTCCGGCGTATTTTGCACACGCTGCTTGGTGTTGTATCCAAGCGCCTGGAACTGCGGCACACCGCCGGCAACGAGCTGCTTGCCGGTTGAGTCGAGGATTGGCACGAACAGCTCGGGGTTGCTGACCGGGTTCGGCAGGATGCCACCGAGATAGCCAAGCTGAACCTCGGGCCGTGTGGTGCACGTTCCACCTGGCGCAACGATGCCGCAAATACCGTCGTTTACGACCGACACGGGGAAGGGGTCGTCGCGCGCGTGAAGATAGTTGATCGCGAGATTGAGCTTGAGCTTCGGCATGGGGAACGCGACGATCGAGAAGTCGACCCCGGGTGCCTTGCTCTTGGCCCCGTTGCTCAGCAGCGTGATGACGCTGTTGGCGACAAGCGGGTTCGGGAAGCTCGTCTGAACCTGAAGGTCGGTGTAAAGATTGTAGAAGGCGGCGATGTTAAACTGCAGCCGTCGATCGAAGAAGGTTCCCTTCAATCCGGCCTCGAATGCCTCCACGCTCTCGGTGTTATACGGCGGCAGCGGCTGCCCGGCGGTGTTCGAGATCGGCGAGTAGCTGAAGCCGCCCGAATGCTTGCCGGTCGAATAGCTGCCGTAGACCAGCACGTCGTCGCTCAGCTTGTAATCGACGGCACCGCGATAGGTGAAGTACTTGAATGTCTTCTGTCCGCAGCGGGTGGTCAGCGCGTTGGCGATCACGCTGGCCGCCGCGGTTGACGATGGATCGGCGGCGGTTACCCCGTCGCACGTGTGGTTGAAGTTGGTCGTCGGCAGGTAGGCAATATACGTTCCCGCTCCGGCGAAGACGCCCGGCGTTGCCAGCGCCGAACGTAGGTCCTTCTGGTCGATTGTATATCGGACGCCGCCAGTGAACGTCAGGCGGTCGGCGAAGGTGTACGATGCCTGGCCATAGGCGGCGTAGCTGATATTTCTTGCGAACGACAACGGATTAAAGGCATCGCTACCGTTCAGGCCGATATAGGCCGTCGTCGGCCCGTTGACGACCGCGCCGCCCGAACTCGGCAACGTCGTGAAGTTGCTGCCGAAGTAGAGCGGGTAGCTGCCGGTTCCCGCCGCACCGGCGAGCGCTCCCGCGGTCGAATACCCCTTAGTGCGTCCCGACAGGAAAGCATCCGGAATCTCATCGTTCAAATAATAGCCACCCACCGTATATTTGAACGGCGAACTTCCGGTCGACTGGACCTGCAATTCCTGGCTGAACGCCTTGTCTTTGGTCAGGAAATACCCGATCCCATAATTAGCTGCTGTGCCGTCGTTGTCGGTGCTGCGGTTGGCATCGAAATCGTTGTAGCCGGTGATCGACCGCAGACGAATGCTGTCGGTGATATCGAAATTTATAACTGCCGAGAGTTCGGTCGACTTGATCCGTTGCTTCGACGGTGCATCGTTAAGCACCTTGTACGGGCCGTAGACGGGATAGCCGATATCGTTCCCATTGATATCGGGAATGCCGTCGCGGAACGTGCCGTACGGCTGAAACACGCCTTGGAACGAACGGCCGTTATACCCATTCGGAAAGGTGAAGGTGGCGCCGCCAACCGTTAACGTACCGCCCGGGGCGGTGACCAGCTTGGGATCGATGAACTGCCCAATCGCCTTGGCGTTGAAGGTACCGTTACCCTTGCTGTCATCGTTCCAGTACGACGCACGGACAATGATCTCCAGCCCGCTTCCGGCGGGTGCCCAGCGTAACGATCCGCGAATATACTGCTGGTTCTTGTCGTCCTGGTCGGCGAAGCCCGGCGCAGTCAGGCTCTTGATGAATCCGTCGCGGCGCTCGGCATAGCCGGCGAAGCGCACCGCGAGCCCGTCGGTGATCGGGAGGTTGACATAGGCATCGCCGAGCACGCGGTTATATGCACCGTAGAGCAGGTCGACGCCGCCTTCCAACTTGTCGGTTGGCTTTGCGGTCGATACCGCGATGTTGCCGCCAAAGCTGTTGCGACCGTACAGCGTCCCCTGCGGTCCCTTTTGCACCTCGACGCGCTCGAGATCGACGAACGGTACGCTCGTTTGCGACGTGCGCGACTGGTAGATTTCGTCGATGTAGAAGCCGATACGCGGATCGGCATTGCCCTGGATCGATTCGGTATAGATGCCGCGGATCGCCGGGCGCGGGTCGGCACCCGACCGCCCGAGCCGCAAGCCGGGAGCGAGCTGTTCGAGGCGCGACGCCTCGGTCACGTCGGCATTGCGCAAGGCCTCCTTGCCGATCGCGACAATCGACAGCGGCACCCGCTGCAGCGATTCCTCGCGACGCTGAGCCGTGACGATGATGTCGGGAATGCCGACCTCGTCGGCCGCGGCAGCAACCTGGGTGGCCGCCGGCGCCGTCGTCTGTGCCAGCGCCGGCGCGCCGAACGCGAGGACGGCAGAGCTTGCGGACGCGAGCGCCAAAACGCGCATCGAGCGGATGTCCGATGACATAATGGCCATGATTGCCCCCCTTGAATACCTATCCCTCATAAAAGTCTTATCCCGCAAAGTCCGAATTGCAAGCGCAGTCATTACGGTTTGACGAAAATTGCGATGTAGGGTGTCCTGGACGCCACACATTCGCCGTTCGCCTTGTCGAAGTAGAGGAAACGGGTACGATCAAGCGATGCCTTCGCAGCCATCAATTTGATCAAGAAGATCGCATGCGGCTTTGTTACGCGTCTCTGCAGGCATCACACCGGGTCGAACGTCGCGATCCGGGGCTTCGACCGATCGACGAAGAATTCCAGGTCGTGGAAGATATCCATGCCCATCTGGTGCACGATGTGTGGCACGTCCATCATCACCCAGTTGTCGACGATCTTGTCGTCGCGATCGAGCCGATACCAGTCGGCGACACGCATCTCGACGCGGCGTCCGGTCGGCGGCAGACCGAGCCACTCGGGACCGAGGTGCGTCGCGTTCAGCGACGGCCAGCCGCCGGTTACCGCATAGCGGCCGTCGCCGAGGCGGACGTAATGGCCCGGTGCGGCCTCGGGCCCGTCGTGGTCGCGGACCCAGCCGGTGCGGTCCGAAAAGCCTTGCAGGAACAGCGAGCCGTGGAAATTGCGGAACCCCCGCCGCCCGCGCATCGAACCGAGCCCCGCCGGCCCGTACCAGTTCATGTTCGCGTGCCAGTGTGGGCTGTGCCGGTCGGGCGCGTTGGCGATCGCCTTGATGTCGGCCTGCTTGACGAGGCCCATCTGCATTTCGCGGACGATCCGCAGCGATTCAGCGCCGAGCACGGGATCGTGACCGAAGGCAGTCGTGCCTGTATCGCACGGCGGAAACGCCCATTGCTCGGCCGACCCCGGCATGGCGCGGAACGGATAATGCCCCGCTTGCCGCATGACATCGACGAGGTCGATAAGGACGTAGGCTTTGGCGATCTTGCCGTCGCGGACGATGCAGTTGAAGCCGAACTTCATCGTCACCATTCCGTGCGTCGGCGGGATGCCGAGGAGCGGATGGTCGAACGTGCCCATCAATTGCCCCCACGTACTGACCTGTTCGCGGCCCTCGTAGTCGCCGCCGATAACCAGGCCGATCCGCTGTTCATAGTCGGGAAACGCGTCGCGCAATGGCTGCCAGAATTGCGCCAGCCCGGCTTCGCCGCCGTGGATCGTATTGAACGGGTGGAAGACCTCCCACCAAGCGTCGTCGTGACAGTACCTGGCGATGACCGCCGCCGACTCCTCGGGTGGGCGGTCGGCAATCTCGGTCAAGAAGCGCGCGACGAGTTCCTTGTTCGCGACATGACGGGTCATCATCGTCTCCGTATCGAAGGTCAGGCCAAGACGGTCTTGGCGAGCAGCGCGGCCTGCGTCGTCGCATGTGTGTCGCGCGTTACGCGCAACATCGAATAGACGACCGCCGCGACCAGTCCGGGGATCGTCGCGAGGATGAACGCGGCGGCGAGACCCTGGAGCGTGGCGGCGTCGATCCGCCCGGGAACCGCCTTGTGCGGAAAGGCCACCAGTGCCAGGACCCAGCCGGCGAGCGCGGTGCCGAGCGCGGTATCGATGCGCTGGAAGAAGGTCCGCGCCGAAAACAGCAGCCCCTCCTGCCGCACCCCGAAGCGCAGCTCGACCTCGTCGGCGACATCGGCGAGCGCGGAACGGATCGTCGTCGAGACGATGCTGTACGGCGCATACTGGAACACCGACAGCGCGATCAGGATCGGCAGCAACCCCGGCGTCGACGCCTTGACGATATTAAAATAACCGAGAGTAAGCGGGATCGCCGGGCACACGGCATAGGCGAGGGCGGCACCGGCGCAGGTCCAGCGCTTATCGAACCTCCGATGGAGCGGCTTCACGATCGCTCCACCGAGCAGATATCCTCCCGCCGTGCCGACCGCCAGCCAGCCGATCTGCGCGTTGCTGAGCTGCCAATAATAGGTCGAGGCGTAGAAGCTAAGGCCGTTGCGCGCGCCGATCATCAGCGAGGTGAAGAGCAGGGCGAATAGCATCACGACATAATTGCGGTTGCGCAAGACGAAGCGAAGATCGGCCACCAGTCCCCCGAGACCGACCGATCGGTTGTCGGGGGCCGCGACCGGCAGGTAGCGGACCCGCGAGCGCGTGCAAAAAGCCGACGCGAACAACAGCACCACGATCGCCATCGCCATTCCGATCGAATACGCCGGGTAGCGAGTCGCATCGAGCGCTCCGTTGGCGAAGCGGGTCGTCGGCGCGAAGAAGTAGCGCAGCGCCACGACGAGCCCGATGGTATCGCCTATCCAAAGGCACAAGGTATTGTAGTTCATGACGCTCGATCGCTCGAGATAGTCATTCGATAGCTCGGCCCCGAGCGCCAGATGCGGCGTGTGGAATAGTGACATCGACTGCAGCAGCAGCGTGTTCATCACTGCCAGCCAGACGAGTT
>JBBSFF010000024.1:0-12447 GCA_038238995.1 Sphingomonadales bacterium | reverse complement strand
GCGGCGGCGGGGGCGGCGGCGCGCGGCGCGACCGCTTACGTCACGCTCGAACCCTGCGCGCATGTTTCGGCACGCGGCCCGGCGTGCAGCGACCTGCTGATCGACGCCGGGGTCGCGCGCGTCGTCGCGAGCGGCCCCGATCCCGATCCGCGCACGGCGGGCACGGGCTTCGACCGTCTGCGCGCGGCCGGTATCGCCGTCGACATCGTCGCGTCGCCCGCCGCCGAGCGCGTGAACGCCGGGTTCTTCGCCCGCCAGCGCGAAGGCCGCGCGCATGTCACGCTCAAGCTTGGCGTGTCGCTCGACGGCTGCATCGCGCTTGCCGACGGGACCAGCCGATGGATCACCGGGGAGGCGGCGCGGCGGCATGCGCATCTCGAACGCGCGCGCTGCGACCTGATCGTCGTCGGCGCGGGCACGCTGGCCGCCGACGATCCGGCGCTAGACGTCCGCCTCGACGGGCTCGAGGATCGCGCGCCCCGCCGGGCGGTGCTCGGCACGTCGCTCGAAACGATCCCGGCGGGCGCGCGGATCGGCGACGCGCTGTTGCTGCGCAGTCTCGACGACGTCGGCCCCGACATCCTGACGATCCTCGTCGAAGGCGGGGCAGGCGTGGCGACGACGCTGCTCGTGGCCGACCGTGTCGACCGGCTGCTGATCTACCGCGCACCGATCGTCCTCGGCGGGCGGCGCGGCGTCGGCAACCTCGGCCTGACCGAACTCGGCGCGGCGCACGGTCGCTGGCGGCTCGCCGCGGCCTTGACCCTCGGCCCCGACCGGGTTGAGGAATACGACCGCATTCGCTAGGGCCAGCCCATGTTCACCGGCATCATCACCGACATCGGCACCGTCACCGCCGCCGAGCAGCGCGCCGACCTGCGGGTGACGATCGCGACCGGCTACGACACCGGCAGCATCGCGCTCGGCGCGTCGATCGCGTGCTCGGGCGTCTGCCTGACGGTGGTCGACAAGTCCCCCGGCAGCTTCGCGGTCGACGTCAGCGGCGAGACGCTGCGCCACAGCGCCGCCGCGCAGTGGACGGCGGGGGCGCGGCTCAACCTCGAACGCGCGTTGAAGGTCGGCGACGAGCTCGGCGGGCATATCGTCACCGGCCATGTCGACGCGGTAGGGCGGGTCGTGGCCCTCGACGCCGAGGGTGGATCGACCAAGCTGACGATCGACGCCTCGGCCGCGGTTGCACCGTTCATCGCCGCCAAGGGGTCGGTCGCGCTGTCGGGCGTGTCGCTGACAGTCAATGGCGTCGCGAGCGGACCCGATGGCGGAGTGCGCTTCGATCTGAACATCATCCCGCACACGGGGGAATGGACGACGTTCGGCGGGCTTGCAGTCGGCGACGAGGTCAATATCGAAATCGACGTACTGGCGCGGTATCTCGGCCGGATGCGCGACGTGTTGACATCGTGATGTGATCGATCAAAGGTTGGCTCACACCGGAGTGTGAAGCATGACGACGATCGATCGAATTCGAACACTGGTTGGCGATAGCAACGAAAGCCGATCGGGGCTCGCGCGCGCCGCCGGGCTGCACGCCAATTCGCTGCGCAATCTCGACGAGCCCGACTGGAATCCGACGAGCGACACGCTGCGCAAACTCGACGCCTATCTCACCCGGCAGAATGCGCCGCGCGCGCTCGTCGGGATCGAGGAGATCATCGACGAGGCGAAGAACGGCCGGATGTTCATCCTCGTCGACGACGAAGACCGCGAGAACGAGGGCGATCTGATCATCCCGGCGCAGATGGCGACGCCGGCGGCGATCAACTTCATGGCGAAGCACGGGCGGGGGCTGATTTGCCTCGCGCTCGCCGCCGACCGGGTGAAGGCGCTCGGCCTGCCGCTGATGGCACGGCACAACGGGACGCGCCACGAAACGGCGTTCACCGTGTCGATCGAGGCGCGCGACGGCGTCACCACCGGGATCAGCGCCGCCGACCGCGCGCGGACGGTGGCGGTCGCGACCGATGCGTCGAAGGATGCGAGCCACATCGTCACGCCGGGGCACGTCTTTCCGTTGGTGGCGCGCGACGGCGGGGTGCTGGTCCGCGCCGGGCATACCGAGGCGGCGGTCGATGTGTCGCGGCTCGCCGGGCTCAACCCGTCGGGGGTGATCTGCGAGATCATGAACGACGACGGGACGATGGCGCGGCTCGACGACCTGCTCGAATTCGCGGTCGAGCACGGGCTCAAGATCGGTACGATCCGCGACCTGATCGCCTACCGGATGCGCCACGACAACCTCGTCGCCTGCCTTGCCGAAACCCCGCTCGACAGCCGCCACGGCGGGCGCTGGACCGCCAAGGCGTACGCCAACAAGGCCGACGGCACCGAGCATATCGTGCTGCAAAAGGGCCACGTCGATCCGGCCAGGCCGACGCTCGTGCGGATGCACACCCAGTCGATGTTCACCGACCTGTTCGCCGAGGACGACAGCCGCACCGGGCAGCTGCAGCGCGCGATGGACATCATCGGCGAAGAGGGGGCGGGGATCGTCGTCATCATCCGCGACGGGCGTCCCGACGCGATCTCGACGCAGATGCGCGCGCGCGGGGAGGGCGAGTCGGTCGCCTTGCGCGACTACGGCATCGGCGCGCAGATCCTCGTCGATCTGGGGGTGAGCGACATGATCCTGCTGACCAACGCCCACCGGACGATCGTCGGACTGACCGGATACGGGCTGACCGTCGTCGGCGAGCGGGCGATCCCCGGCGCGACCGACTGACCGGTGCGAACGCTCGCGGACGAAGCGCGCGGGGCGAAATACGCGTACGTCGAGCGCGAGCGCCGCTGGCGGGTCGACCCGTCGCGCCGTCCGGCAACCGACGCCCATCCGCATGTCCTGATCGAGGATCGCTACATCGACGGAACGCGCCTGCGGTTGCGCCGGATGACCGACCCCGCGAGCGGCCGCGTCGCGCTCAAGCTGACGAAGAAGTACGACGCCGCCGACCCGCTCGCCCGGCCGATCGTCACCGCCTATCTCGATGCGGCGGAGTATGATGTGTTCGCCCGCCTCGCCGCCGCGCCGCTCGTCAAGCAACGCTTCGCCGTCGACGGCTTCAGCCTCGACGTGTTCGGCGGGGCGCTCGCCGGGCTCGAACTCGTCGAGATCGAGGCCGGCGGCGCGGCGTTGCTCGCCGACATATGTCCGCCGGTCTGGGCGGGGGATGAAGTTAGCCACGATCCGCGCTATGGCGGCGGCGCGCTCGCGACCGCGGGGCGACCGGAGACCTGACATGCCGCACATCCTGATCGTCGAAGCGCGCTTCTACGGCGCGCTCGCCGACGCGCTGCTCGACGGGGCGCGGAGCACGCTCGACGCGGGCGGCGCGACGCACGAGACGGTCACCGTCCCCGGCGCGCTCGAGATTCCGGCGGCGATCGGCCTCGCGGCGGAGGGCTTCGACGGCTTCGTCGCGCTCGGCACCGTCATCCGCGGCGAGACATATCATTTCGAGGTCGTCGCGTCCGAAAGCGCGCGCGGGATCATGGCGCTGACGCTCGACGGGCTGGCGATCGGCAATGGCATCCTAACGGTCGAGAACGAGGCACAGGCGTGGGCGCGGGCGCGCCGGACCGAGAAGGACAAGGGCGGCGAGGCGGCGACGGCGGCGCTGGCGATGATCGCGCTGCGGGAGCGGTTCGCGGGGTAAGCGCGGCGGCGGGTGGCGTGGCCGCGACGGGTTTCGCCCCACTTGCGGACATTCGGGCAGTCGGTCACGAGAGGGCATTATGAGCAAACGTGCAGGCATGACAGCCGGGGAAATGCTCGCGCAGCAAGCCGCCAACCCCGAATATCAGGCGATGCGTGCCGAAAGAGACCGAGAACTTGCCACATTTGCGGAGCGACGCAAGCAAGAACAGCAGCCGCTGTTGAAGGACTTGGCCATGGCTGGCGTCGCTGTAGACTGGGTTGGAGAAATATTAAGTATACAAGTCCCCGACCAGCGCATTTACTTTGTCTTGCTCGACCACATTACTAAGCCCTATAATCCGTGGCTATTGGAGTGGATCGGTCGTGCCATAGGAAGCAAATCAGCACGGCTTATCGTCTGGGATAGGCCAATCAAACTTCTTAAAACTGACGCATTGCAAGCAAGTGCTGTCACAGGTGTCATGATAGCAATTTCGGAGATGGCGCAACCAAGCGACTTGGACACATTAATCGATTTGATTTCTGATCCTTCGCTTGGCCCCAGCCGAATATTTTTGGTAGGAAATCTGACGCGGTCAAAAAAGCCGGAAGCAAGGTCTGCACTACTGCGGAACCAAGCCGACCCTGACCTCACCAAAGAGATCACGGCTCGCCTGTCCCGGAGCCGGAGCTAATGTCTGCTAACCACCCCTTTTCGGACATTCGAATTCGCGATGAGAAAGAGCGCGGTGGGGACCCGCTGGTCCCCGTGGCGCAGCCTATGCCGAACGAGCCCCTGTAGGACAGCGGTATCGCACTCCGCTTGCGGACCGTCGCGAAACGGACCAATGCGGGGGAATGAGTATCGTGATGCTCGCCGCGCTCGCGGCGCTGGCGACGGCGGTCGAACCCGCGCCGCTTATCCTCCCGACGATCCCGCCGGCGACGATCGACGACACGCTCGAGGTCACCGGCGACGCGGTCGCCGCCGAGCAGCGCCGGACGCGGATGTTCATCCCGGTCGAGATCGACGGTCAGGGGCCGTTCCGCTTCCTCGTCGATTCGGGAGCCGATCGGTCGGTGATCGGCGCCGACCTCGCCGCGCGGCTCGCCCTCGCGCCCGGAAACCCGGTTCGGCTGCAGGGGATGGCGGGGGAGGCGCGGGTCGGGACGGTCCGGATCGACACGCTCAAGCTCGGGCAGAGCACGATCGCCGCGATCGCCGCCCCGGCATTGCCCGAACGCTATATCGGCGCGCAGGGGCTCGTCGGGATCGACGCGCTCGCCGACCAGCGGCTGATGCTCGACTTCGACCGCAAGACGATCACTGTCCAGGATTCGCGCCGGCCCGAGGCGGTGGGCAACGATGAGATCGTCGTCGTCGCGCGGCGACGGAACGGCCAGCTGATCGTAACCGCCGCGAGCGTCGGCGGCACGCCGATCTACGCGGTGATCGATACGGGGTCGGAGGTGACGATGGGCAACCTCGCGCTCCAGGCAAAGGTGTTCGGCCAGCGCCAGCCGCCGGTGGCCCGTCCGATCGTCCTGACGAGCGTCACCGGCCAGACGCTGACCGCGAACCTCGTCCAGCTGGCGAGCATCCGCATCGGCGGGATCGACCTGGCGAACGTCTCCGTCGCCTTCGCCGACGCGCCGCCGTTCCGCCTGTTCGGGCTCCAGAAGCAGCCGGCGATGCTGCTCGGCACCGACGTGCTCGAGGCGTTCCGGCGGGTCGCGCTCGACTTCCGCGCGCGGCGGGTGCGGTTCACGCTGCGGCGGTGACGATTTAACCAACCGCCGATCGGAAGTTCGCAACTTGCGCACGAAAACGGGTCCGATGCGTCCCGAATCGAGCCGATACGGCACGTTTCGCGGATCGGCTTATCCATCGGTGTAGGATTTCGCGCGCGGCAGCGACTCGCTGTGTACTTTCGCAGCCGGTTAACCAACGCCCGCTCGTAAGTTCGCAACCTGCGCACGAAACGGGCCTCGTTGCGGGCTATTTCGAGCCCTTGGGGCACATTTCGCGGGGCGGCTTATCCATCGCTGTAGGAATTAAGACCCGACGCAGCGACTCGCTGCGGATCAGCCTCGTCGTCCAACGCCGTTCGCCGCCCGTGCGGCGAATCGCGCGGGGTCAAAGGTGACATCGTCCCGCGCGCTCGCTACATCGCCCGCCATGGCACAGACGAAGATGAAGAAGGCGCGGGTCGGCAACGCGCGCTCCGCGGCGCGACTGGCGGCGGTGCAGGCGTTGTATCAGCGCGACATGACCGGCGGCTCGGTGCCGGGGCTGCTGACCGAGTTCCACAATCACCGGCTCGGCGCGACGATCGAGGACGAGCAGTACCGCCCCGCCGACGCGACGTTCTTCGACGACCTCGTCGCCGGGACCACCGCGCGTGGGGGCGAGATCGACGCGCTGATCGCCGCCAACCTCGCCGACGGCTGGGCGCTCGACCGGCTCGACAAGCCGATGCGCGGGCTGCTGCGCGCGGGGATCTACGAACTGATCGCGCGCGCCGACGTGCCGGTGGCGACGATCATCGACGAATATATGGACGTCGCCCACGCCTTCTACGACCCGCGCGAGGCGAAGTTCGTCAACGCGCTGCTCGACGCGGTGGCGCGCGCGGTGCGGACGCTTGAGGCGGCCGGTGCGTGAGCGCGACCTGATCGCGCGGCTGCTCGCGCCACTGGCGACCAGTGCGACCGCACGCGGGCTCGCCGACGACGCGGCGGTGTTCGCGCCGCCGATCGGGCGCGATCTCGTCTTCACCCACGACATCCTCGCGAGCGGGGTGCACTACCTCCCCGGCGATCCGCCGAGCGACGTCGCGTGGAAACTGCTCGCGGTCAACCTGTCCGACCTTGCCGCGACGGGCGCGCGGCCGGTCGGGGTGCTATTGGGCTTGGGGTTGAGCGCCGCCGAGGACGAGGGCTGGGTTACGGCTTTCGCAGGCGGCCTCGCGCGGGCGATGGACCGCTGGAGTGTCGCGCTGTGGGGCGGCGATACCGTGTCGGGGCTGGCGGCGGCGGTGCTCGGGCTGACGGCGGTGGGCGAGGTCGAGCCGGGGACGGCGCTGTCGCGGAGCGGCGCGCGGCCGGGCGATGCGCTGTGGGTCAGCGGGACGATCGGCGACGCCGGGTTGGGGCTGGCGATCGCCAAGGGGGAGGCGGCCCCCGACAAATTTCTGCTCGACCGCTTCCGCCGCCCCGAGCCGCGGCTCGCGCTGGGACGGTCGTTGGTCGGCGTCGCGAGCGCGGCGATGGACGTGTCCGACGGGCTGCTGATCGACGCCGAACGGCTGGCGGCGGCGAGCGGGGTCGCGGTGACGGTCGACCTGGCGCGCCTGCCGGTGTCGGCGAGCGCGGCGGCACGGGTGGTGCGCGACGATGCGGGGCTTGGCTGGCTGGCGAGCGCGGGAGACGATTACGAGCTGCTGTTCACCCTGCCGCCGGGGGTGGCGGTGGCGGAAGCGACGCGGGTGGGGATTGTGGCCGAGGGGGCGGGGTTGCGGGTGGTCGGGCTCGACGGGCGGGGTTTCGTGCCGGCGCGGTTGGGGTACGAACACTAGGCGTTCGCGCGCCGTCGGCGGTTTCGCGCCGCGACCGCGCTACAAAGGCTCGCGGAGCCACCCCGCCTCGCGCACCCGAACGAGATACCGCGCGCTGACCGGAAGCTGTCCGCCGCCGTCGAGTTGCAGCAACCATCGCCGTCCGCTGCGGACCGCGCCCCGCACCGCCCCGGCGCGCACCCAACACCCGCGATGCACCTGGGTGCCGCCCCAGCGATCGACTTCCCCGAGCAAATCGCCGAAGCGCGCATGGATGAGCACCGTCCGCTTGTCGCTCAGATATAATCGGCAAAAATGATCCTCGGCCTGGAAGCCGCAAAGCTGATCGGGGTCGCGGATCCCGGCGCGGGCGATGATTCCGCCGGGGTCGACCGCCGCCACGGTTTCGGGCGCGGAAGGCTGGCGATAACCGCGGACGAGCAACACCAACGCGAGGATCGCTCCGCTGATGACCAGCGCTTCGGGCCAGACGTGCGGGAGCGATCCGACACTTGCCCGGACGTCGAACAGGCGGAGCGCGACGGCGATCTCGATCGGCAACAGCAAATTCAAGGCAAGCGTGCCGATCGCCGCCGCGGCGATCCAGTCCGTCGACCGCCGAACCCGCCACGCGAACCACGCCTGCCATTTCACGACGGTCCAGCCAATCAGCGCGAACCAGAAGCCCGCGCGGAACGCCAGCGGCATCGCGCCGGTGCCGAACGCGCCGACCGTCGTCATGACGACGCCGCCGATCGCGCCGCCCGCCGCCAGCACCGGCATTCCCGGCAGTCCGGCGACATGATTCACGAAGCCGCGCGCGCGATTGGCGAAAAGCGTCTTGCGCGGGGTCTACGAGGGCAAGAAGTCGGAGGCCCGGGACATGCCCCGAGGTAGCCCGACCTTCCCGGGCGTGACAAGCCGTCAAAGGATTCCGCCGATGAAGCCGCTCCATCTCTTGACCCTCGCCGTGGCCGTGCTGGCCGGTCCGGCACGGTCGCAAAGCAACGATGCCATTGCCGTCGCCAGTCAACGCGAAGCGATGAACACCCTGTCGTGGATGGACGGTCGCTGGCGTGGCACCGCCGTGACGCAAACCGCCACCGGCGAGCATCGCGTCACCCAGACCGGCGGTTTTCTGGCGGGCACGATCAAAGTGATCGAAGGACGCGGCTTCAACGCCGACGGCAGCGTCGGCTTCAATGCCTTCGGCGTGGTTTCCTATGATGTGGCGACCAAAACCTACGCCTTCCGTTCGTATGCCCAGGGTCGCGCGGGCACCTTCGGCATTGCGCCGATTGCCGGCAAACAGGGATATGTCTGGGAGATCCCCGCTGGTCCGACGACCATCCGCTACACCGCGACGATCGAAGCGGACAAATGGCACGAGGTGGGCGACCAAATCACGCCGGGGAGGGCGCCGGTGCGCTTTTTCGACATGCTGCTCACGCGCTTCGGCGACACCGACTGGCCCGCGACGGGCGCGATGACCCCGCGTTGAGTTGCTCGCACGGCGGGGGGATGGGTAATTCAAACGGTCGCGGGCAAAGCCCGCACCGGCGTCGGACGGGTTCGGCGGGTCTCCGCCCGCCGCTCCGCCGGCCGGGCTTGCGCGAGTCCGCGCGTAGCTGCCGGACGCGAAGGGCGTCCGCTGCGCTACGCTTGGCCGCGCTTCGCCCTACTTCGGCCCGTCGCGCCCGGTCCGTGTCCCGCCCGCCGAATCGCCCGGGGTATTCGCGCTGCCGAACGCGCCGACGCCGCCGAAGATGTCCTCGAACAGGCCGGTGTTGCGCCCGAGCGTCGGCGTCTTGTCGCCGAGCGGGTGGATGTTGGCGACCTGTTCGAGCCCGCGGCGCTCGACCTTCGCGACGTTGCCCTTGGCGTCGAAGCTGATCTTGATGATGCTCTGCGACTGCGGCTTGGGGTACAGGAACGCAATCTGGCGGGTGTTGCGCGTGATATAATACCATTCGCCGACGTCGAACTCCGCGGTGAAGGTCGGGCGGCCGAGCGTCTTTTGCACCGAATTCTTGTTGTCGACCCCGGGTTGGACCGTCGCGACGAGCGTCTCGTCGACGATATAGCCCTGGTTCTGCTTGATCGTCGAACAGCTCGCCGCCGTCAGCAGCACCGCCGCTGCGATCGTGTTGGTCAAACGCATGCGCACAACTCCCGTGACGCCGCGGCCCGTTGCGCCGTGCGTCGATCGCCTCAATATGCCGAAAGCCGCTTCCCCGACAAGGCTCCGCCCGCGATGACCCTCCTCGACCGCCTGTTCCGCCCCGTCCGCACCGTGCCCCCGGGCGACGCGCTGTACCGCGCGGTCGTTGCAGAGGCGCGGACCCCCGACTGGTATCTCGCGGGCGCCGTGGCCGATACCGTCGACGGGCGCTTCGACGCGGTCGCGCTGGTGCTGTCGCTCGTCCTGCTGCGGCTCGAACGCGAGGGCGCCAACGACACCGACAATCAACGGCAGTTCTCCGCCGACCTGACCGAACGCTTCATCGCCGACATGGACGGCAGCCTGCGTGAGCTCGGCATCGGCGACCCGACCGTCGGCAAGCAGGTCGGCAAGATGGTGTCGGCGCTCGGCGGGCGGCTCGGCGCGTATCGCGATGCGCTTGCCGGAACCGGCGAGACGCTCGACGCGGCGCTGGCGCGCAACCTGTACCGCGGCGCGCCGGTCGATCCGGCGGCGGTCGACTGGGCGGCGCGGCGGACGCGCGCGCTCGCCGAACGGATCGACCGGGTGCCGCTGGCGGCGCTGCTGGCGGGCGCGCTGTGACGCCCGAATTCTCGCGGACCATCCGCGCGCACGACGTCGGCACAACCGCGCGGCACGAGGCGATCGAAGCGAAACCCGTCGAGCGCACGGGCATCGCTGCGCGCTTCGATCTGCTCGCGCTCGACCGGCTGACCGCCGACCTGATCGTGGTCCGCGACGCCGGGGGCATCCGCGTGACGGGGCGTTTCGCGGCGGCGGGGAGCCAGGCGTGCGTCGTGTCGGCCGAAGCGGTCGCCTTCGCGCTCGACGAAGGCGTCGACCTGCGCTTCAGCGACGCCGTGGAGGCGGGCGAGGAGATCGAGTTGGGCGGTGCCGACCTCGACGTCGTCCCGCTCGACGGCGACCACCTCGACCTCGGCGAGGTGGTCGCGCAGTCGCTCGGCCTCGCGCTCGATCCGTACCCGCGCGCGACGCCCGACGTCCGCGCCGCCGCCGAACGGCTGCTCATCAGCGAGGCCGAAGCCGCGGCGATCGCGGCGGCGGACAAGGCGCGCGCCAACCCGTTTGCCATGCTCCGCCCCGCGAAGTAGACGCGCCCGTCATGGGCTATTTCGCCGATGTCTTCTCCGCGGGTGGGCTCGCCGCGCTCGGTCAGGTCATCATGATCGATCTGATGCTCGCGGGCGACAACGTCGTCATCCTCGGCACGCTGACCGCCCGGCTGCCGCCCGCCGACCGCAAACGCGTGCTCGGCTTGGGGGTCGGCATCGCGCTCGTCTGCCTCGTCGGCTTCGCGGTGCTCGCGGTGCGGCTGCTCGACGTCGTCGGGCTTCGCCTTGCGGGCGGGCTGCTGCTGCTCTGGGTCGGGTGGAAGCTGTTCCGCGAGCTGCGCGGCGGGCACGCGGCGGTCGACGCCGCCGCCCCGGTCAGGCCGGCCAAAAGCTTCGCGCACGCCGCGGTGCAGGTGGCGATCGCCGACCTGTCGATGAGCCTCGACAACGTCCTCGCGGTCGCCGGGGCGGCGCGCAATCACCCCGCGGTACTGTTCTTCGGCCTCGCGCTGTCGGTGACGCTGATGGCGGTCGCGGCGGGATATATCGCCCGGCTGATCGAGCGGTATCACTGGATCGCCTACCTCGGGCTGGCCGTGATCGTCTACGTCGCGGGGTCGATGATCGTCGACGGCGGGCGGCAGGTGATGCCGATGCTGCGTTAGTCGGACCCCCGGCGACACCATCGACCGATCTTCACCGCGTCTTGCCGGGCCGTCGAACGGGTCGACCTTGGACACTATTCAATTGACGAAACACTTGCCACCATCTTACACCGCGGGCACGCGAAGAATCGCGCGGGCAATCGTGTTAGGAAATGACGTGAGGGCGCTTTCAGCATTCGCCGCCGCCGGGCTCATCGCCCTCGGCGCGGTTTCGGTTCACGCGCAGGACATGGATGCGCTCGCGAAGAGCCTCGCCGAGCCCAAGGCCGACGCCCCCAATTGCGCGAACCCGCTGCCCGACGGCAGCTGCAAGTCGCGCCAGATGCGGCTGCCCGGTGCGGCGGTAGCGACGTCGGCCGTGTCGAACGCGGCGAGCAGCGTCAGCCGCGCGGTGCGCCTCGATATCAGCATGACCTTCGTCAAGGGCTCGGCCGACCTGACCGCCGCCGCCAAGACCGCGCTCGACCGTCTCGCCAAAAGCCTCGTCGCGGTCGGCAGCTATCGACCGTTCCTCGTCGAGGGCCACACCGACAGCAGCGGCACGCGCGATGCCAACCTCGCGCTCAGCCAGGCGCGCGCGCAGTCGGTCGTCAGCTATCTGACGAGCAACGGCGTCGACAAGACCAAGATCACCGCCAAGGGCTTCGGCCCCGACCGTCCGCTCAAGGGCCATTCGGCCGACGACGCGGCCAATCGCCGGGTCGAGGTCAGCGCGTCCTGACCGGATCGCGGCGGGCCGTCGCCGCGGACCGGTGTGTGTACAAAGTTGCGTAAGGGTTTGTGCGACCGGGGCAGTTCGCCCGACGGGGGAGTGCGGATGTCGGGGGGCGTAACGCGTCGCGGGGGGGCGGCTCAATCGGCTGTGTCCGTTGCTGCGCTCGTGCCGCCAAGGTTCGTTACTGTCGTCCCGCCCGTTGTCGTCCCGCCCGTCGCTGTCCTTCCCGCCGCCGCTGCGCGCTGAGGGAGGCGGGACGGTGGCCTTCGACCTTGATGCGCTCGTCGCGCCGATCAGCGACGATGCCCCGTGCGGCCCCGACCTGCGCGACGACCCGGCGTTCCGCGATATCGAGGACGCGCCAGGTGAATTCGTCAGCCAGAGCCCCGCCGAACTGCGCAAGGTGGTCCAGCGCTGCGTCGAATTTCTCGAACAGACCAAGGACCAGATGCCCGCGATCGTCGCGGCGCAGGCGGCGATCCGCGCGGGCGATTTCGACGTCGCCAACGCCGCGCTCCAGCTGATCAAAAGCTTCGGCGATCTGCATTGGGAGGACTTTCACCCCGGGCCGGCCGAGGAGAT
>JBBSFF010000023.1:0-12525 GCA_038238995.1 Sphingomonadales bacterium | reverse complement strand
GATGATCCACGAGCAGTTGGCCCAGTTTTACCGCGGCTTCCGGCGCGACGCGCACCCGATGGCGATCATGTGCGGCATCGTCGGCGCGATGGCGGCGTTTTATCACGATTCGACCGATATCCACGATCCGCAGCAGCGTATTATCGCTAGCCATCGGCTGATCGCCAAGATGCCGACGCTCGCAGCGATGGCGTATAAATATTCGATCGGCCAGCCGTTCCTCTACCCCGACAACTCGCTCAGCTTCTCGGCCAACTTCCTGCGGATGACCTTCGGTGTCCCGGCCGAGCCGTACGTCGTCGATCCGATCATCGAAAACGCGATGGAAAAGCTGCTGATCCTTCAGGCCGATCACGAGCAGAACGCATCGACCTCGACCGTTCGCCTCGCCGGGTCGTCGGGGGCCAACCCGTTCGCGTGCATCTCGGCGGGCATCGCCTGCTTATGGGGTCCGGCGCACGGCGGGGCGAACGAGGCGGCGCTCAATATGCTGCGCGAAATCGGCACCCCCGACCGCATCCCCGAGTTCATCCAGCGCGCCAAGAACAAGGACGACCCGTTCCGCCTGATGGGCTTCGGTCACCGCGTCTACAAGAACTACGACCCGCGCGCGAAGGTCATGGCAGGCGTCGCCAAGCAGGTGCTCGACAAACTTGGTATCGCCGACCCGATCTTCGACGTCGCCCGCGAGCTCGAGCAGATCGCGCTCAACGACCCGTATTTCATCGACAAGAAGCTTTATCCCAACGTGGATTTCTATTCCGGCGTCGTCATGTCGGCGATCGGCTTCCCGACGTCGATGTTCACCGTGCTGTTCGCGATCTCGCGGACCGTCGGCTGGATCGCGCAGTGGACCGAGATGATGGAGGACCCCGAGCAGAAGATCGGCCGTCCGCGCCAGCTCTATACCGGCGCGACGCACCGCGACTACGTCCCGCTCAGCGCGCGGTAGCCGCCCCGCGAGACCGCTGGACCGGACTGTCCCTCGACTGGAACGGGTGTTAGACCTTGGCGGTAATTCCGAGGTAACCGCCCCCCTGTGACCGACCCGTCCGAGAACTCGCGCCGCCGTCCGGTCGTCATCCTGCTCGTCGGCCTGGTCTGGCTGATCGTCGTCGCCGGGGCGATCGTCGCCGGCACGATGACCGGCAGCTTCGCGCAGCACGATCCCATCCTCATAGCCGGCCTCGTCGCCCAGCTGGTGGTGCAGATTGCCGCCCCGCTTGCGATCACAATTATCGGAATCGAGCTGATCCGTCGGACGGGGCGCGGCGACCGACAACGGCTCGTCGAACTGGAGGCACGGACCGTGGCGGCAGGGGCGGCAACCGCGTCGATCCGCGACGGGCTGCTCGATATCGACGCGACCCTCGCCGCCGTCGGCAGCCGGGTCGATGGACTGCGGACCGCCGCGACGCGCGAGGGCGGCGGACTGGTCGACGCCGCCGCACGGCTCGAAGCCGGAGCCCGAACGCTCGATGCCGCGAGCACGACCGCGTCGGGGGCCGCGTCGACGCTCGAAGCCCGACTGCCAGAGGCGCAGCGGCAGGCGAATTCGCTCGCCGCCGTGCTCGGGCGTACGGCGACCGAGACGGCGCGACAGCTCGAGGCGGTCGAGACGTTGCTCGCCGGAGTCTGGGCGCGCAACACCGCCGCTGCCGATCAGGTGACGACGGCGAGCGCGACGATGGCGGGGCTACTCGCCGGCATAGAAGCCGCGTCGGTCTCGGCGGCGGGTGCGATCGCCGCGCGGACCGAAACACTTGGCACGACCGTCGACGCGGCGCTCGACCGAACGACCGCCGCGCTCGACGCGACGCGCGACGGTATTCACGTCCAGACCGATGCGCTGCTCGCGAGCGTCGATCAGGCGCGGGTCGCGCTCGACGCAATCGGCGGCGAGGCGGCACGGCGGATCGACGAGCGGCTGACCGCGATGCTCGCGCTCGCCGATGCGCTCGGTACGCGTTTCGATGCGCACGATGCGCGCAGCGCGGCCTTGGTCGAGGCGATCGAGCGGAGCTTCGGCGTGCTCGACAAACGACTTGGTCACGCGGCGGCGATGGGGACCGCGACGCTCGACGGCTTCCATACCCGGATGGCCGGGATCCGCGACACCGCCGACAGCGTCAACGCGCCGCTCGCGCGCGCGAACACCGCACTCGACGACGCGCACAGCGGGATCGCGCGGCTGACCGAGGGGGCCGAAGCGGTCATCGCGACGCTGGTCGAGCACCTCCCGGCTCACGCCGAAGCGCTCGGCGCGCTTAATGCCGACGTCGACCGGCTGAATGCCGGGACGATGCGACTTGCCGCGCCGGTCGACTCGACCCGCGCCGCGACCGCCGAAATCGTCGGCGCGCTGACGACCGCGCAGGCGACGCTCGCGGCGATCGAGGGGACGGCGCAGGGGTCGGCGCTAACATCGGCGCAGGCGCTGATCGAAGTATTGTCGCGCGTACGCGAAGTTGCCAACGCAACGGCGGGCACGATGCGGACGACGCTCGACGGCATCGTCGCCGAGGCCGAGGCGGCGCTCGACGCGGCGGGGACGGCGCGGGCGAAGGCGGCGTTCGGCGACCCGATCCGTGCCGAGATCGCCGGGCTCGACGGGGCGGCCGCACACGCCGGGGCGGCCGCGCAGGCGACCGCCGACCGCATCGCGTCGCGGCTGCTTGGGCTGACCGCGACGGTCGCGACGGTCGAGGCGCGGATCGACGAGGTCGACACCCGCTTCGACCTGCGGCTCCGCGACGACATCGCCAAGCGCTCGGCAAGCCTGCTCGATTCGTTGAACGCGCAGGCAATCGATATCGCCCGGCCGATGGCGATCGACGTCGGCGACGGCGACTGGGCGGCGTACCTCAAGGGCGACCGCGGGCTATTCGCGCGCCGCGCGGTCCGGCTGATCGACGGCGGCACCGCCCGCGCGATTGCCCGCCACTATAGCCATGACCCGGTCTTCGCCGAGCAGGCGACGCGCTTCATCGGCGAGTTCGAAACCCTGCTCGAGCGCGTCCGCGCCGACCGCGAGGGCAAGGCGCTGGCGGTCACGCTGCTATCTTCCGACATCGGCAAGCTGTACGTCGTGCTCACCCAGGCGTTGGCGCGGCTGTAACGCCAAGTGCCGCATCGAGCTTTGCCCGGTCGAGCCCACCCTCCCACTTCGACACGACGATCGTCGCCACCGCATTGCCAACGAAATTGGTCAGGCTCCGGCATTCGCTCATGAAGCGGTCGACGCCGAGGATCAGCGCCATCCCCGCCACCGGCACCGACGGGACCACCGCGAGCGTCGCCGCGAGGGTGATGAATCCCGCCCCCGTTACCCCCGCCGCGCCCTTTGAGCTCAGCATCGCGACGCCGAGCAGCAAAGCCTGTTGCGCGAAGGTCAAATGGACGTCGGTCGCCTGCGCGATGAACAAAGCGGCGAGCGTCATGTAGATATTCGTGCCGTCGAGGTTGAAGCTGTAGCCGGTGGGCACGACGAGTCCGACGACCTCCTGCTGGCACCCCGCCGCCTCCAGCTTGGCGATCAGGTTCGGCAGCGCGGCCTCCGACGACGAGGTTCCGAGGACGAGAAGCAATTCCGCTTTGAGATACGCGACAAGGCGAAAGATCGAGAACCCGCACCACCGGCCGACCGCCCCGAGGATGCCGAACACGAACAGCAGCGACGTCAGGTAGAAACTTGCGACCAGCGTCGCGAGATGGACAAGCGATCCCAACCCGAACTTGCCGATCGTGAACGCCATCGCGCCGAACGCGCCGACGGGGGCGGCGCGCATCAGGATCGCAACGACACGGAACACGAGCGCGGTCGCCGAATCTAGCACGCGCAGCACCGGCTCCCCCTTGTCGCCGATCAGGACGAGCGCGACCCCAGTCAGTATCGCGACGAACAGCACCTGCAGGATATCGCCCTCGGTCAGCGCGCTGAACATCGTCATGGGGATGATGTTGGTCAGGAAGCCGACGACGGTCGTGTCGTGCGCTTTGGCGGTAAACGTGGCGATCGACCCTGCATCGAGGCTGGCGACCGCAATATGCAATCCTGCTCCCGGCTGGACGACGTTGGCGACGACCAGCCCGAGGATCAAAGCGAGCGTCGAGAAGAACAGGAAATACGCGAACGCCTTGGTGACCACCCGCCCGACCGACGCCAGCTCGCCCATTCCGGCGATGCCGGTCGCGACCGTCAGGAAGATCACCGGCGCGATCACCATCTTGACCAGCTTGATGAAAGCATCGCCGAGCGGCTTCAATGCCGCGCCGGTCACGGGGAAGAAATACCCGACGAGGACGCCAGCGACGATCGCGAAGATGACCTGGAGGTATAGTGCGCCTGAGAAATGGCGAGTGGGCGCTGTTGCCATCACCGTCATGGTCGAACCGCCGGAACGCCAGTCGATTCGCGACCGACCGATATTTTTGCGCGGCATGGACCGATGTTGCCTGCGCTCTCCAGCGGCATCGTTGTTCCCGACTCTTCATGCATCGACAGGCCATCGTCTTGCTGCGGAGCTTATCCGTATCGATCGGCCTGTGACAAGAAGGTGACACCGTCGGCAATAAAAGTACGTTGTTTATTGCGCGGCAATGCCAAAGCTTGAGCCGACGGTCATATCAGGACACATCTCGGTCATAGAGCGGTCGCAGGGTGTGCGCCGCGAACGGGAACCCAGCCATGAAGTTTCATTTGCTCGCTGCGTCGGCATTCGGCGTGCTTGCCATGGCATCGCCATCGGGCGCTCAAACTTCCGCGACCGCCGCGCCATGCCCGGATGGCAGCACGCCGACCACTTCCGGTGCTGTCGTCGACTGCGCACCGAAAGCCGCCAACGGCGCGGCGGAGGATATCGTCGTCACCGGCTCGCGCATTGCGCGCCGTGCCGGCTACGACACGCTCGAACCTGCGACGGTCGTATCGAGTGAATATCTGAAGGCGCGCGGGCTGACCAACGTCGCCGATGCCTTGAACGAGCTTCCGGGCTTCGGCGTCGGTGTCAATCCCGACGGTAACCAGGCAGGCTTCGGTGTCGGCCAGAACTTCGTCAACCGCTTTGGCCTCGGCAGCGCGCGGACCCTGACGCTCGTCAATGGTCGTCGTTTTGTGTCGACCAACGCGCCGTCGATCTTCGGCAACACGCCGGGGCTTCAGGTCGACCTCAACGTCATCCCGACCGAGCTCGTCGAGCGGATCGAGAATATCGCCATTGGCGGTGCGCCGACCTACGGTTCGGACGCGATCGCTGGGACCGTCAACGTCATCCTCAAGAAGAATTACGAAGGGGTCGTCGTTTCCGGGCTTGGCGGCATTACCGAACGGGGCGACAACAACCGCACCAACATCGCGATCCTCGCAGGACATAACTTCGGTCCCGACAAGCGCGGCAATATCACGGTCGCAGGAAGTTACGACAAGGCCGACGGTGTCCTCGCCAATGCGCGATCGCGCTTCATCGACAGCTACGGGACCGGAACGAACCCGACCGCTGGAAGCGCCGGTGCGCTGCTCAACGGGCGGACCCCGGCGAACGACGGTCGCCTTAACCCCAACGTGCCGTTCAACACCGGCAATGCCGACGGCATCCCGAACTCGGTCTATATCCACAATCCGCGGATCTTCTCGCTGACCGCCGGCGGCTTATTGCTGCCGCTGACGACCCAACTCGCGCCCGGGACCGGCACCGGCAATACGCTGGCGAACGGGCTGCCGCGCGGCTTCGGGGCGGCAAACACGCTGCTGCAATTCGACAGCCAGGGGAACCTCGTTCCGTTCAACCCCGGGGTGCCGTTCGGTGCGCAGAATTCGAGCGGCGGCGACGGGTTCGACCTCAACAACACCTCGCAGCTCACCTCGAGCCTAGAACGCATCACCGGCAATTTGATCGGCCACTACGAGCTGACCGATCACATCGACGCGTTCTTCGAGGGCACCTATTATCACGCGCAGGCCAAGGAGCTGATCGACCAGTCGATCTACAATGCGACGCTGTTCGGCGGCAGTTCAGCCCCGCTTACCTTCTCGGCGACCGATCCGCGGTTGACAGCGCAGGCGCGCGCGCAGCTTGCCGCCGTCGGGGCGACCGGCTTCCGCCTGTCGCGCGCGTCGACCGACCTCGTCAACAACAACGCCAGTTCGACGACTGACGTCTATCGCGCGGTCGCTGGCTTCCGGGGCGACTTCGGCCTGATCGGCAAAAGCTTCAATTACGAGGTCTCGGCGAACTACGGACGCAGCGCGGGCAAATTCTTCTCGGCGGTGCTCAACCAGCAGAACTTCGTCAACGCCATCAACAATTGCCAGCCCGCGACTTCGCTGACCAAGGTCAACCCCGACGCGTTGCTGCCCGTCGTCGACGCGGCATGCGTTCCACTCGATATCTTCGGCAATGGTCGCTCGTCAGCCGCAGCGAAAGCCTATGTCACGAGCCGGACCACCGCGCGCTCGGTGCTCGAGCAGCAGGTCTACAACGCCAACTTCGGTTCGTCGGAGCTGTTTAGCCTGTGGTCCGGTCCCGTCGGCTTCAACCTGGGCTACGAGCATCGCAACGAGAAGGCGAGCTTCACCCCCGATGCCTTCCAGATCGCCGGGCTGGGGCGATCGGTGCCGATCGGGAAGAACTCCGGGCAGTTCAACACCGACGAAGCGTTCGGCGAAATCCGCATCCCGCTGGTCTCACCCGAAAATCACGTCTTCGGCGTCAGGCGCTTCGAGCTCGAGGCCAAGGTGCGGTACGTCGACAATACCGTCAACGGCGGGTTTACCGCCTACACGTACGGCGGAATCTGGGAGCCACTGCGCGGAATCGAGTTCCGAGCCAATTACACGCGCTCGCTTCGTGCGCCGTCGGTCACCGAGTTGTTCACCCCCGTCTCGCCCGCATTCAATACTTTCCCCGACCCCTGCGACCGCGTCAATATCGCCAGCGGAACCAACCCGACGGTGCGACAGAAGAACTGCGCCGCCTTCTTCGCGTCGTACGGGATCAACGGCGCGACCTTCGACAGCCTCGCACGCGTCGCCACGGTGCCGGTCACGAGCGGAGGCAACACCAATCTCGATAACGAGGTCGGCAAGTCGTACACCTTCGGCGCCGTCCTCACGCCGAAATTCCTGCCGCGCTTCCGTGCCGCGATCGACTGGAATCACATCCGCGTGACCGGCAACATCGCGTCGCTGAGCAACGCCAACATCGCCGAAGGCTGCTACGACAATCCCAACTTCGACGCGACGAACGTCGACAACGCCAACCAGTTCTGCTCGCTCATCAGCCGTGACCGGGTCGCCGGGCCGCGCAACGGCCAGCTAAGCATCGATCCGGCACGTCCCGGCCTGCGCACCAACTACGTCAACGGCGCGTACATCTACATGGACGGGCTGACGGCGGAGGCGAACTATAACTTCGACCTCGCCATGATCGGGCTGCCCGACTCGCGGATCGACCTCAACGGCAGCATGTTCTACCTCGACCGCCTGCGAAATTCGAACAACGGCGTGACGATCACGACGAGCGACGCGACGATCGGTAACCCGAAGTGGCAAGGCCAGTTCAACGTCAGCTACACGCAGGGCAAGTTCGGCATGGACCTGCAGGCAAACTACCAAAGCCGCGTCAACTTTAACGCGAACAATACCGTCGAGACGCAGGACATTCTGCAGGTTGGCGACAATCTGACCTTCAACCTCGGGACATCGATGCGGGTCGTGGAAGGGACGATCTTTCGCATCTCAGTGTCAAATCTGACCGACAAGGAGCCGCCGTATCCGCTCGGCACCGCTGGCTTCGGCACCTACGATTATCTCGGACGCCGTTATGCAGTGTCGTTCGAACACAAGTTCTAGGGAGACCGGCTGGTCGGGGGCGCGGAACCAGCCGGTTCCGCGCCGATTTTGTTATGTTCGGACCATCCCAAAACCTGGGTGGCTGTTGGCTGACAACGAAACCCGTATGGCGGCGGCTAGCCCCGCTCGCCGCGCCTTGACCAGCGACCAACGACCGCGCAGGTTGCGCGAAATGGCGACTCCGGGGGCCTCCGAATGAACCTTCTTCACACTGTTGCGAGCGTTGCGCTCGCGACTGCGTTCCTGGCAACGCCGGTCCTCGCCGACGAAGGGATGTGGACCTTCGACGCGTTCCCGGCGGCGGCGATGAAGAAATCATACGGCTTCTCCCCCGATCAGGCATGGCTCGACCGGGTGCGCGGCGCGGCGGTGCGGCTGACCGGCGGGTGCTCGGCCTCGGTGGTCTCGGGCAACGGGCTGGTCCTGACCAACCACCACTGCGTCGTCGACTGCGTCCAGACGTTGTCGACCCCGGAGCGCGACTCGGTTAAGATGGGCTTCGTCGCGGGGGCGTTGCCCAAGGAGCCGAAGTGCGCCGGCCAGCAGGGCGAGATCGTCACCGCGATCAGCGACGTGACGCCGGTCCTCAAGGCGGCGATCGGCGACCTGACCGGTGGCGCGCTGGTCAAAGCGCGGAACGCGGCGCGGGCGAAGATCGAAAGCGACGGGTGTATCGATCCAAAGCGCGAACGCTGCCAGGTCGTGACCCTGTTCGGCGGCAACCAGTACAAGCTGTATAAGTACCACAAGTATAGCGACGTCCGCCTCGTCTTCGCGCCCGAACTGCAGTCGGCGTTCTTTGGCGGCGATCCCGACAATTTCAACTTCCCACGCTATGCGCTCGATTTCGGCTTCCTGCGACTGTACGAAGACGGCAAGCCGGTCGCGACCCCCGATCACCTCAAGTGGAACCCCCGCGCGCCGAAGCCCGGCGAAGCGGTGTTCATCGTCGGCAACCCGGGTTCAACCCAGCGGCTGTTCACCGAATCGCAGCGCGCGATGCGGCGCGAATACAACCTGCCGACCAATCTCCTGCTGCTTTCGGAACTTCGCGGACGGCTCCTTGAAGCGATGGCGAGCGATCCCGAAAAAGCGCGGACCGGTGCCGACGAGCTGTTCGGCATCGAAAATTCGTACAAGGCGCTCTACGGTCAATATCGGTCGCTGCTCGACCCTGGCTTCTCCGCCACGCTGGCGAGCGCCGAAACCACGCTGCGCGCCAAGGTCGCCGCCGACCCGGCACTGACGCGGCGCATCGGCGATCCGTGGGCCGACGTCGCCAAGGCAATGGCGGCATATCGCAACATCTACTTCGCCTATCGCCAGATCGGCACGGTCGGAGCAGGCCAGCTCGCCGCCTATGCGGAGACGATCGTCGATGCCGCCGCCGAGCGGGCCAAGCCGAACGGCGAGCGCCTGCCCGAATACACCGACGCCGCGCTGCCGCTGGTCGAGAAAGATCTGACCGACGCGCGCCCGATCTATCCGTGGCTCGAGGAGCTGAACCTCGGGTTCAACCTCTCCAAGACCCGCGAGTATCTCAAGGTCGATACCGCCGAGGTCAAGGCGTTGCTCGGCAAGGAATCGCCCGAGGCGCTCGCGAAGCGGCTCGTCACCGGTACGAAGCTCGCCGATCCGGCGGTGCGCAAGGCGTTGTTCGACGGCGGAGCGGCGGCGGTCGCGGCCTCGACCGATCCGATGATCCGCTGGGTCGCGGCGAACAACCCCGCCGCGCGCGCGCTCGACCTGCGCTTCAAGGCCGAAGTCGAGGGTCCGACCACCGCGGCGGCGACCCGGCTCAACGCCGCGCGCTTCGCGGTGTACGGCGACACGCTCTACCCCGATGCGACCTTCACGTTGCGGATCAGCTACGGCAAGGTCGCGGGCTGGACTGAAAACGGCGCCGAGGTCCCGCCGGTGACACGCATCGGCGGACTGTTCGAGCGCGCGACCGGATCGGTCCCGTTCGACCTCGCGCCCAGCCTCGCCAGGGCACAGGCGCGGCTCGATCCGAATACGGTCATGGACTTCGTCACGACCAACGACATCATCGGCGGCAACTCGGGGTCGCCCGCGATCGACCGCGACGGCTCGGTGATCGGCGCGGCGTTCGACGGCAACATCCACTCGCTGGGTGGCAACTTCGGCTACGATCCCGCGCTCAATCGGACGGTGATCGTATCGGCGGCGGCGATTCAGGCGGCGCTCGACCATGCTTATGACGGTGCGGCAGTCTCGGCGGAGCTGAAGCGTTAGTTCCAGCCCGGGATATCGTCGATCGTCAGCCAGCCGTTGACGTAATTCGCGTAGTAGAGCGCGAATAGCACTCCCGAGACGATCGTCGTCGCGATCACCTTGGTGCGGAGCATCGGGCGCGCCGGGGCACTGTCGGCCTGGCCGGGGATTGCAGCCTCCCCGCTCTCAGCGCTTGTTCGGACGCCAAATGGCAGGACGGCGAACAGCGTCAGCATCCAGAACAGGATGTAGATGACGAGGGCGGAATACCAGCGCATCGGTCTTGTCTCGGCCCCGTTTTTTACGCCGTCTCCCCCGCGAAGGAGGAGCCGGTCACACCCGGACGATCTGGACGTCAGTTACCGGCTTCTTGCCGGTCCAGTCGCGCGCGACGCGGCGGACGGCGACGCGGATCGTTTCGGCGAACTTCTCCTCGTTGCGCGCATCGCCGGTGCGGACCGCCTGCGCGGCAGCTTCGGCGCACTCGGCGATGAACTGGTTCGCGTCTTCCTCGACCGGCACGCCCTGCGCCATTATCGACGGCTTCGCCGCGAGCTTGCCGCCGCCATTGAGGACGACCGTCGCCGAGATATAGCCGTTGTGCATGATCCGTCGCCGCGCGACCATCGTCGAGCCGTCGGCGGGCAGAATGACTTCGCCGTCGAGCACCAGCCGCCCGACCTTCTCATGGCTGAGCAGCTTCGGCCCATACGGGGCGAGGCGGATCGCGGTGCCGTTCATCGGCACCATCGCGCGCGGCACGCCGATCTCGAGCGCGAGCTTGGCGTGCGCCTCCATGTGGCGACGCTCGCCGTGGACCGGAATCGCGATCTCAGGGCGGATCCAGCCGTACATCGCCTCGAGTTCGGGCTTGCCTGGGTGGCCCGAGACATGGACGTGCGCCTGGCGTTCGGTGATCACCTCGACCCCGCGCGTCGCCAGCGCGTTCTGGACGACGCCGATCGACAGTTCGTTACCGGGAATTTCCTTCGACGAATAGATCACGCAGTCGCCGCGCTCGAGCTTCAGGTGCTGGTGACTGCCGCTCGCGATCCGGCTGAGCGCGGCGGCCGGTTCGCCCTGCGCGCCGGTGCAGATGATCAGCAGCTTCGCCGGATCGAGGCGCGCGGCGGCGTCGAACGACAGGATCGGCGGGAAGTCTTTGAGGTAGCCGGTCGCGCGCGCGACGCCGAGGATGCGGTCCATCGACCGCCCGACGACGCAGACCTGCCGCCCGGTTTCGATCGCAACCTGGCCGAGTGTATGCAGCCGCGCCGCGTTCGACGCGAACGTCGTCACGAGGACGCGCCCCGTCTTGCGCGCGCGGATGACCTCGAGCAGCCCGTCGCGGACCCCGGCTTCGGAGCCACTCGCCTTGGCGTTGAACACGTTGGTCGAATCGCCGATCATCGCAAGGACGCCGCTGTCGCCGAGTTCGATCATCTGTTCGGGGGTCGACGGCGTGCCCATTTGCGGCTGGTCGTCGAGCTTCCAGTCGCCGGTGTGGAAGATGCGCCCGTACGGCGTGTCGATGATCAGGCCGTTGCCCTCGGGGATCGAATGCGCGAGCGCGGCGTAGCGAAAGGTGAAGTCGCCGAGCGTCAGGCTGCCGCCCATCGGGATTATGTTGAGCTTGACCTCCTTGGTCAGTCCTTCCTCCTCGAGCTTGCCGCGGATCAGCCCGGCGGTGAACGGCGTCGCGTACAGCGGCACGCCGAGGTCGGCGGCGAGGTAGGGGATCGCGCCGATATGGTCCTCGTGGCCGTGCGTCAGGACGATACCGAGCAGGTCCTCGCGGCGCTCCTCGATGAAACTGAGATCGGGCAGGATCAGGTCGACGCCCGGATAGCCGGGGTCTGCGAAGGTCATGCCGAGGTCGACCATCACCCATTTGCCGCGGCAGCCGTAGAGGTTGACGTTCATCCCGATCTCGCCCGACCCGCCGAGCGGCAGGAAGATCAGTTCGTCGCCGGGGGTGAGGAAGTTCTTGTTATTGTTGTTCGTCTTGGGAGCAGGCATTATTTTCCAGTCGTGTTGAGGGCGTAGAGGCGGAGCAATCCGCGAATGGTCAGGTCGCCATCGACGAAATCGATGGCATCAGTATGGCGGTTGAACAGGGTGGCGAGGCCCCCGGTGCCGATCACCGTGATGGGCCGCCCGATCTCTGATGTAATGCGCGCGACCAAACCTTCAATGAGGCCGACATAGCCGTAGAAGACACCCGATTGCATCGCGTGGACGGTGTTGGTGCCAATGACGCTGTGGTTGCCGCCCGGTGGCTCGACCGCGATCCGCGGGAGCTTGGCGGCGGCAGCGTAGAGCGCGTCCATCGAGAGGTTGATTCCCGGCGCGATCGCCCCGCCGCGGTACGACCCCTCGAGCGTCATCGGATCCTCGGTGATGACGTCGAAGGTGGTCGCGGTGCCGAAGTCGACGACGAT
>JBBSFF010000022.1:0-12743 GCA_038238995.1 Sphingomonadales bacterium | reverse complement strand
ACCCACAGACCTTCATCGGCGTCTGCCAGCTGCCGCAGTCGCCGCTCGCCGACATGGCCGCGAGCATCGCCGAGCTCGAGCGCTGCGTGGTCGGGCATGGCTTCGTCGGCTGCAACCTCAACCCCGACCCCGGCGGCGGGCATTTCACCGCAGCCCCGCTGACCGACCGCAGCTGGTATCCGTTCTACGAAAAAATGGTCGAACTTGACGTGCCGGCGATGGTCCACGTCTCGGGGTCGTGCAACCCGGGGCTTCACGCGACCGGAGCGTTCTACCTCGCTGCCGATACGATCGCCTTCATGCAGTTCCTCGAAGGCGACCTGTTCGCCGATTTCCCGACGTTGCGCTTCATCATCCCGCACGGCGGGGGTGCGGTGCCGTACCATTGGGGGCGGTATCGCGGGCTTGCCGACATGCTCAAGAAGCCGCGTCTTACGACGCACCTGATGCGCAACGTCTATTTCGACACGTGCGTCTATCACCAGCCGGGGATCGACCTGCTGTTCGAGGTCATCGACCCAAAAAATATCCTGTTCGGGTCGGAGATGGTCGGCGCGGTGCGCGGCATCGACCCCGAGACGGGCTTCTACTTCGACGACACTAGGCGCTACGTCGACGCGCTCGGACTCGACGATGCGACGCGCCATGCGGTCTACGAAGGCAATGCCCGGCGGGTGTTTCCGTGCCTCGACGCGCAACTGAACGCGGTGGGCAAGTGATCGACATCCACGCCTATCTCGCCGAGTTGGAGGACATCCCCGGCACCCGCGTGTTCACCGCCGCGCGCAGTCGCAAAGGCTATCATCTCAACCAGTTCTGCATGTCGCTGATGACCGCGCCGAACCGCGCGCGGTTCAAAGCCGACGAGGTGGCGTATCTCGACGAATGGCCGATGTCGGCGGCGCAGAAGGCCGCAGTGCTAACGCGCGACTACAACGCGTGCATCGACGAGGGCGGAAACATCTATTTCCTCGCCAAGATCTTCTCGACCGACGGGCAGAGCTTCGTGCAGGCGGTGAGTACGATGACCGGCGCGAGTGTCGACGCGCATCAGGCGATGATGATCGCGGGCGGCCGGTCGGTCGAGGGGCTGCGGTCGAAGCGCGAAGCGGCGCTGGCGGCGGTCGCGGCGGAAGCGGGCGAAAATTCCTCCGGGGAGGATTTATAATGGCCCGCCTCACCGCCGGTATTGCCTCGAGCCATATCCCCGCGATCGGGGCGGCGATCGACAATGGCAAGTCCGCCGAGCCGTATTGGGCGCCGGTGTTGGCCGGGTACGACTGGACCAAGGCGTGGCTCAAGGCGGAAAAGCCCGACGTCGTCATCCTCGTCTTCAACGACCATGCGAGCGCGTTCAGCCTCGAGATGATCCCGACGTTCGCGATCGGCTGCGCCGACAGCTTCGCGCCGGCCGACGAGGGGTGGGGGCCGCGCCCGGTACCGGTGGTCGCGGGGCACGCCGACCTTGCGTGGCACATCGCGCAGTCGTGCATCCTCGACGAATTCGACCTGACGATCGTCAACAAGATGGACGTCGACCACGGGCTGACGGTCCCGCTCAGCCTGATGTTCGGGCAGCCCGGTGCGTGGCCGTGCAAGGTCATCCCGCTCGCGGTCAACGTCGTCCAGTATCCGCCGCCGACCGGCAACCGCTGCTGGCGGCTCGGCGAGGCGATCGCGCGCGCGGTCGAGAGCTTCCCCGAGGACTTGAACGTCCAGATCTGGGGGACGGGGGGCATGAGCCACCAGCTGCAGGGCGCGCGGGCAGGGCTGATCAACCGCGCGTGGGACACCGCGTTCCTCGACGACCTGACCGCCGACCCCGAACGGCTGCGGACGCTGCCGCACATCAATTATCTGCGCGAGGCGGGGTCGGAGGGGATCGAACTCGTCATGTGGCTGGTCATGCGCGGTGCGCTCGGCGAGGGCGTGCGCGAACTCCACCGCTTCTATCACGTTCCGGCGTCGAACACCGCCGTTGGACATCTGGTGTTGGAGAAGACGGCATGAGGATCGCGCTCGCAGGGGCCGGGGCGTTCGGGGAGAAGCACCTCGACGGGTTGCGGCTGATCGATGGGGTGACGGTGACCTCGCTCGTTGGGCGGCGGCTCGAGCCGACGCAGGCGATCGCGGCGAGATACGGGATCGGCCACGCGACGACCGACCTCGCCGATGCCCTCGCGCGCGACGACGTCGACGCGGTCATCCTGTGCACGCCCACGCAGATGCACGCCGAACAGGCGATCGCGTGCATGGACGCGGGCAAGCACGTTCAGGTCGAGATCCCGCTCGCCGACAGCCTCGCCGATGCCGAGGCGGTTCTGGCGAAGAGCGTCGCCACCGGGCTGACGTGCATGGTCGGGCACACGCGGAGGTTCAACCCGAGCCATCAATATATTCGCGGGCTGATCACGGCGGGCGACCTCCACCTCCAGCAGATGGACGTTCAGACGTACTTCTTCCGCCGCCAGAACATGAACGCCAAGGGCGAGGCGCGGTCGTGGACCGACCATTTGCTGTGGCACCACGCGGCGCACACCGTCGACCTATTCGCGTATCAGGCGGGGCCGATCGTCGCCGCGAACGCACTCGCCGGGCCGCTCCACCCCGAATTGGGGATCGCGATGGACATGTCTATCCAGCTGAAAAGCGAAAGCGGGGCGATCTGCACGCTGTCGCTCAGCTTCAACAACGACGGCCCGCTCGGCACCTTCTTCCGCTACATCGGCGATACCGGCACGTGGCTCGCGCGCTACGACGACCTGTTCACCGGCAAGGAGGTCGCGGTCGACGTGTCGCAGGTCGCGGTGTCGATGAACGGCATCGAACTGCAGGACCGCGAATTCGTCGCCGCGATCCGCGAGGGGCGCGAGCCGAACAGCAGCGTCGCGCAGGTAATACCGTGCTACCGCGTACTCGACGCGCTCGACCGGCAGCTGGCGGGTTAGACCCGGCGCAGCGGATCCGTCGGACGCTAAGCGATCGCGTTCTTGAGCAGCGATCGCAGCGGCATCACCAGCGCTTCGAGCGCCGCCGGGCTCGTCGCCAGTGCGGCGGTGTCGATCGGCGTGTGGTGCAGCACGCTCGCGCCGACCAGCCCCGCGATCGGCGCGTAGCCCGCCTTGGCTTAATATTCCATATCGCCGCCCGCGGTCGCGGCGTCGACGACGCGCGGCCGGTCGTAGCCCGACACCCCGGCGAACGCCGCCGCCGCGACCGGCACGATCGCCGCCGACGCCGAGATACCACGCGACGCCGGGGGCTGTGTGCCGCGCCGCGCACCGTCCGCGCCGAACACCGGGTCGAGCACCGCGATATTCGCGCCGAGGTGGAGCCACAGGCCAACCGCGGATGGCGGCGGGAAGCCCCCGGCCAGCGCCGCGATCGAGCCGCTGCCCTCGGTCTCGTGGCCCGAGGTGGCGAGGAACACCAGCGGTGACGGCAAGGTCCGCGCGGCCCATTCGGCGAGCATCAGGAACAGCGCGAGGCCGGTGCCGCGCTCGCCGGCGCAGCCGAACCAGCCCGACGTCGGGGTTGACACGACGATCGCCTTGCCCGTCCCGGGACGCGTCGCGACGATGTTCGCCGCCGACCGCTCGACGCCGGCGCCGTGGATCCTCAGACGCGCCGCCATGCCGTCGACGAGCATCGCCCCTGCGCGTCCGCCGATCAGCGCCGTCGGCACCGGCCAGCGATATTGCGAGGGAACCGCGTTGAGCGCGATAATCTCGCCCGTCGGTCCCCGCGTCACGCCGATGACCGCGGCGGCCCCCGAGGTCGCGGCGCGCCACAATGGCTTGCCATATCCCGGGGTCCGCAGCGTCGCGTTGGAAGTATACGGCAGGTCGACAACGGCGATCTGCCCGGCGCCGGTGCCGATCGCCGCCGCGATGCCGTCGTCGGGGGTCGTCGCCACCGGCCACACCGGGAACAGCGCGTGGTGCCGATCGCCCGCATCGAGCGTGGCGCGGACTCCGGGGTTCCCGATAAAGCTGAACGGCTGCCGGTCGACGTGGTACCCCGCCGCCGTCAGACGCTCGCCGATCCACGTCGTGGCGCGATGGTCCCCGGCCTCGCCGCTGCGCTTATCGCCGAAGCTGGTGTAGCGCTCGACGTCGGCGTACAGTGCTTCGCCCAGCGACGGCGTTCGCGCCCGCACCCCGCTCGCCGCGGCCCCCGCCGCCACCGCACTTGCCAGCAATGCCCGCCGATCGATCATATGCCGTTGTAAGTCGTCGCCAGCTTCGCGAGCAAGCGCTATTCGATGGTGCCGCGGCGCTCGATTGTGGCGCGACTGTCGCGCGTGTCGACGCTGGCATCTGTTGACTTATGCGGGGCACCAGCGATGAAGTGTGCCGATAAGCATACGGTCGGGGGAGGCACGGGAGCAAAGATGCGAGGGGTCGACCGTGCCCGATTCCTGTCGACGCCCGTCCGCTTGCTCGTCGCGGCGGCGATGTTGTTGGCGACGACCGGCGTCATGGTTCGCGGCGCGCTCGCGCACAACCTGTCGTACGCGCTGGCGAGCGTCGCGTTCCCGCCCAGTCGCGTCCGCGTCGAGATCCGCTGCCACCTGCCCGCGCTCATCATGGGCGTGCAGCAAAGTGCGCTCAGCGATCAGATGCTGCCGCAGTTCGTCGCGTTGACCGATGCCGCGATGCTGGCGCGCGAAGAATCCGCCCGGCGGGCATTCCTCAGCGCCTTCAGCCTGCGGGCGGACGGGCATTTGATCGACGATGTCGAGCTGATTTTCCCCGGGCCCGCCGCGCTCCGCGCCGATGCGCTGACCCCGAAGTTCAGCCCTAGTCCGTCACCGCCGATGATCATCACCGCGGCGCTGCCGCGCGGGGTCGGCGCGGTTGACCTCGCGCTGCCGCCCGAACTCGGCGCGGCAGTCGTTGTCGTGCGATATCCCGACGGCCAGACCTCGACCGAGGCGATGGCCGACGGCGAACGCACCCATGCGATCCGGGTGGCGGGGCCGCGGCCGTGGCACGACGCGGTCGATGCGCTGGCGCGCTACGTCGCGCTCGGGTTCCGCCATATTCTGCCCCTCGGGCTCGACCATATCCTCTTCATCGTCGCGCTCGCCGTCGGCACCCCGCGCCTCGTTCCGCTCGTCAAGCTGGCGACTGCGTTCACTGTAGCGCATTCGATCACGCTGGCGCTGGCCGCGTTCCGCCTCGTCGAGGCGCCGCCGCGCCTGATCGAGCCGGCGATCGCACTGTCGATCGCGGCGGTGGCGCTGCTGACCGTCCTGCGCCCGCGCGCAGCGGAAAGCCGCGAGCGTCTGGGGATCGTCTTCGCGTTCGGATTGCTCCACGGGCTCGGGTTCGCCAGCGCGCTGCGCGCGACCGGGCTTCCCCGCGGGCAGGAGGCGATCGGCCTGGCCGGCTTCAATATCGGCGTCGAGTTCGGGCAGATCACGGTGATTCTCGGCGTGCTCGGGCTCGTCGGCTGGTGGCGCGCGCGACCGTCGTATCACACCTGGGTCGCCGTCCCGATCAGCGCGGTCATCGCCGCGGCGGGCCTGTTCTGGACGGTGCAACGAATACTCGAATCGACCGGAACCGCTGGTTTCGGTGAACTTTAGCTTAGGGGAGCAAGAACCATGGCCATCAATCGCCGCCAGACCCTCGCCGCGTTGCTCGCAACGAGCGCCGCGACCCTGCCGATTGGCCTCGCGTTCGCGAAGTCGCGCGACGACCGTGAACGGCGCGCGCCCGGCGACTATATGAGTGTCGCGCTGCGCCGCGAGGTCGAGAAGCTGAAGACGGCGGTTGCGGCCGAACCGACGAACGACAGCAACTACGCCGACCGTGGCCTCGTCCTCTACGACTGGATGAACGCCATGTCGCTCACCGGGACGTATCTGCACCCCGACATCCCGGCGCTAATCGCCGCGCTGTACACACCCGGTTTCCTGAAGACCGGCGACCGCGCGCGGAAGGGGTCGCTCGGGTCGGTCGACCGCTTCGTGCGCACGCTGGCGGCGCAGGAGAAGAACCCGCATCTGGTCGGCACCGTCACCGCAACGACCGAAGGCCCGCTCAAGGTCGATTCGCACGTCGAATTCAAACAGACCTACACCGTCGGCGACGGCTCGATCCGGGTCGGCGGCGGGCTGGTGCTGCCCAACCATTTCTATTTCGCGTCGGCCGAGCTCCAAACGTCGGACCCCAAGGCCGACAATTATGTCAGCCTGCGGATGTCGAACCCCGACGTCGAGGTCGCGCTCGACAGCTATCCGATCGCCGGGATGTTCTCCTCGACGCTCGGCATCACCGAAGCGCCGCGGGTGTTCTTCCGGCTGACGAAGGGCGAGTTGCAGAAGGGCGATACGATGACGGTCACTTATGGTGACCGCTCCGGCGGATCGCGCGGGCTGCAGCTCATCCATATCTCCAATTCGTCGTTGCGGTTTCCGTTCTGGCTGATGACCGAAGCCGACGGCATCCTGCTGACCCCGCGCGAGGCGGTACTACCGATTTACGGCGGACCCGTCGCGGGCGTCCACGGGTTCGTGCCGTCGATCGTCGCGGTCGGCGAGACCTTCACGGTGTCGATCCGGGCTGAGGACAAGTTCCGCAACCTCGCCACCGGCGGCGCGCCGGCGTGGACGATCACGCTCAACGGCGCGCCGTTCCGTACGCTCGCGGCGTCGTCGAACGCGATCGCGATGCTGAAGGACGTCAAGCTGACGAAACCGGGCACCTATCGCTTCGGGTTCGTTTCGGCCGACGGCAAAATCCGCGGCAAATCCGACCCGGTGCTGGTCGAGGCCAACCCCGCCGAGCGCGTCTATTGGGGCGAGACCCACGGCCATTGCGGGTTTTCGGAAGGCATGGGCCTGATCGACAATTATTTCGAGTTCGCCCGTGACGAATCGCGGCTGGATTTCGTCACGCTCTCCGAACACGATCTCTGGCTCGACGCGGGCGAGTGGGAGCAGATGCGCGCGGCGACGCACAAGTTCAATCGGCCCGGCGAGTTCGTCACGTTCCTCGGCTACGAATGGACCGTGGTGTCGGCGTACGGCGGGCATCACAACGTCATCTTCCGCGATGTCGACGGCGTGCAGCCGGTGACGTGCCAGCGGCATCCGACCTTGCCCGACCTCTATGCCGGCCTGCGCAAGTCGCATGCTCCCGCCGACGTGCTGGTCATTCCCCATGCCCATATGACCGCCGACGCGACGGTCAACGACAAGGACCTCGAACCCCTCGTCGAGATCGTCTCGGAGCATGGCACGTTCGACTGGTTGGGGCGCCGCTATCTCGCCAACGGCTTCCAACTCGGCTTCATCGGCGCCGGCGACGACCACATCGGTCACCCCGGCTACAAGCCCAAACCGCTCGGCCGCTATTATTTCGACGGGTACGGCGGGCTGGCCGCCGTCTATGCCTCGACGAAACAGCGCGGTGCCATTTTCGACGCAATGAAGTCGCGCCGGACCTATGCGACCAACGGGGCCCGGATCATCCTCAAAACGAGCCTGAACGGGCGGCACATGGGCGAGGTCGTCCCTTCCGCCACCGCGCGGTCGATCGAGGGTGCGGTCCATGGCACCGCGCCGATCGAATCGATCACGCTGGTCAAGAACGGCCGCGAACACCGGACGCTGAGCTACGATGCCACCGAGGCGAACGGGCGCGACGATATCGTCGAGGTCCGGTTCGCGTCGTCGTCCGACCCGGCGAGGTTGCTGGTCCCGGCGCGCGCCGCGCGGGCGTGGGTCGGCAAGATCATCGTCGAAGGCGCGGCGATCGCATCGGTATCGAGCCCGCAGGCCGAAGCGCTCAACGACCTGACCGAGTGGGCGCGGCCGAGCGCCGCGACCGTCGATCAGATCGATTTCCGGCTGGTAACGCGCGGCGATTCGAAGGCGATCCGCCTGTATTTGAAGGGCGATCTCGCGACGGCGCGGGTGCGCATCGTCCTCGCCGAGGCGCGAACGCCGCTCGACAAGATCGTGGCCGTGCCTGCCGCCGGGGCGCCGCCGGCCACGCTCGATGCGCCCGACGCGGATCCCGGCGGTGTGCGCAACACGGGCGGCGCGTTCACCGATCACATCGCGGTCCGCCGGATCAGGCCGGCAACCGAAATGGACCGCGAGTTCCGCTTTGCCGACGACGAAAAATCAGCTGACGGCGATTATTACTACGTGCGGGTCGTGCAGGCCGACGGCGGCACGGCATGGTCGAGCCCCGGCTGGGTCGGAGACGTGCCAAAGCGCGTCGGCGATCTGTTCGAGGTACGAAAGACCACCGATGCCTAACCTGCTTGACCCGTTCGTGAGGTTATGACACTTTTCGACCGGTAGGGGCCGTTTCGAGCCCCGCGAATTGGGGGGATCACGATGGTTGCACGGTCGAAACCGGCTTGGGCGTCTGCGTGGCTCGGCGGTAGTTCGATCGCCATGGTGATGATCGTCATCGCCAGCGTGCCGACGGTCGCATTTGCCCAGGTTCAAAGCCCGGCGCCCGCGCCCGATGCGTTGCCCCTCGCGCAGAATGCCGCGGTCGTGAACATCGAGGAAATCGTCGTCAGCGCGCGCAAGCGTTCCGAGCGGCTGCGGGACATTCCCACCGCCGGTCTGGCGATCGGGTCGGATCAAATCCGCGAACTCGGCGGCGTGTCGACCGCGCAGAGCCTGCTGACCAATTCGGCGGGCGTCAATTTCGCCAACACGAGCAATCCGGTCACGTCGGAAATTTCGATCCGCGGGTCGGGGACGTCGCGCGCGACGGCGGCGGAATCGGGTGTCGGGCTGTTCCGCAACGGTGCCTTCGTCGGCGGCGGCACGGTCGGCGGGCGCACCCTGACCAATCTCGATTTCTTCGACGTCGAGCGCATCGAGATTCTGCGCGGCGTGCAGGGCGGGCTGAACGGGCGCAACGCCGAGGGGGGCTCGGTCAACGCCGTGTCGGCGCGACCGACGCACAAGTTCGAGGGCTATGCGATCGGGACCGTGGCGAACAACGAACACGAAGAAGTCCAGCTCGTCGTCAACGTGCCGATCGACGACCGCTGGGCAATTCGCCTTGGTGGCGATTATCTCGACCAGGCAAAGGGTTTTTACCACATCTATCTGCTCAAAACCTATGCCGACAGCATGAAGCGTCAGTTTGCCCGGGGGCAGATCAATTTCAACAGCGGGAAGTTCGGCGCCAACCTGCTGCTCGAGCACGGCTTCGAACGACTGCAGGGACTGACCTATTCGGTGACGGGTTTTCCGACCCCGACGTATCCCAAGGGTTTTCAGCAGGACCGCTTCGAGCTGCCGTACGACTACACCCCGATGGGCAAGCAGGAGGTCACCAACGCCGAATTTACCGCCAACTATGATTTCGGCTTCGCCGATCTGACCTCTGTCAGCCTGTACCGGATCCGGAGCGGCCATAACATCTACGACCGCGATGCGTCGTCGACGGCGTATGCGCAACAGCTCGTCAATGCCGGGCTGGTCGGGCCGACCTTCGTCAACTCGGTGCTGACGGCGGATAACTCGTTGCAGGGCGACCAGGGCGATCTTGCGCGCATCTATTACCAGAACTTCAACCTGATCGGCAAGAAAACGGGTGGCTTCACCTGGTTGTTCGGCGGCGAATATTATCTGCTGCGCGATCGACCATCGAGCATCCTCGGGCGGACGCCGACGACCGCGAATCCATCGCCGGGCACGATCGACAAGTCGACAAATCACTTCCAGTCGTACGCGTTCTACGGGTCGGCGGGGTACGACTTGACCGACCAGCTCAATCTTACGGGTGACCTGCGTGTGACGCGGTACGATCAGGAGTATCATTCGAAGCGCCTCGATATTCGCACCCAACTGCCGACCAGCGCGGCGTTCACCGTCGATGGTTTTCGCGGCAAGACCAAACCGTCGTACGATGTCACGCTCGGCTACAAGCCGATCAACGACTGGCTGGTCTACGCCAAGATCGGGTCGGCATTCCGGTCGGGCAACTTCAACGCGTCGCTCGGCGATCCGCGCCAGCCGATCACGCCGCCGCCGTCGTTCGACGACGAGACCGTGACCGCGTACGAGGTCGGCTTCAAGGGCAATCTGTTTCGCAATATCTACGTCGACGGCGCGGCGTATAAGAACGACTTCGACAATCTCGTCATCCAGGGCAACAACGGGTGCGCGATCGGCAACCCGGTCTGTCCGGTCCAGCAAACGTCGTTCGCCTTCAGCGCCGGTCCGGCGTCGCTTTATGGTTTCGAGATCGAGGCGACGGCACGCTTCAAGGTCTTCGGCGGTCCGCTCCGCCTGACGTTCGGTGGCGACACGCAGGGCGGCAAGATCAAGACTGGCATCTACAAAGGGTTCCGCCAGCCGCAGCAGCCCAGCTACTCGCTGACCTTCGATGCGAATTATCGGCACGAGATCGCGAACAAGCTCGACGGCTTCATCAACATCAAGGGCTCGGGCCGCTTCGGCGGCGTGCAGGAGGCATTGCAGACGCCGCTGTTGAACGATTATGTCCTCGTCGACGCGCGCGCCGGTATCGAGCGCGGCAAGATCGAGGCGGCGCTGTACGCCGAAAACCTGTTCAATATCACGTACATCGTGTTCGACGCCCCCACGGCGACGAACCGCACCAGCCGCTACAATAATCCGCGTAACTATGGGCTTCAGGTGCGCTACACTTGGTGATCGACGTCTGACGGATTAAGCGCGAACGCAGGCCGCAATCCGGCCTGACAAAGGAGACCGAAGATGGGCAAGTCGGGCGGGATACGGCGGTTGACGATCCCGGTGGTTGTGGCAGCGGCGGCAGTCCTCACCGGTGCCGCGCCAACGACCGGCGGTAGCCGCGGCGTATCGAGGCCGCCCGCGAGCGCGGGGCCTGCAGTCCGCCTGCCCAGCTACAACCCCGACCGCAACGCCTATTTCGGCGACCTCCACGTCCACACCAAATTGTCGTTCGACGCGTATATCTTCAACGTTCGCGCGACGCCCGAGGACGCCTATCGCTATGCCAAGGGCGAACCATTGATGCACGCCGGCGGGTATCAGGCGCGCCTGAGCGAGCCGCTCGATTTCGTCGCGGTGACCGATCACTCCGAATATATCGGCGCGATCGAGCACGCGGCGCGACCCGGCGATCCGCTGTCGAAGCTGCCGATCGCGCAGGGCCTGTTCAGCACCGATCCGAAGGAAATCGGAGCCGCGTTCGACCGGGTCGTTCATGCCATGCAGACCAAAACCGTGCCGGTCGAATTTCGCGCGCCCGCCGTCATCGCCGAGGCGTGGAACGAGATTCAGGATGCCGCCGCCCGCAACAACGATCCCGGGCGCTTCACCACTTTCGTCGCCTACGAATATACCTCCGCGCCCGACGGGCGGAACCTCCACCGCAACGTGATCTTCCGTGGGGCGAAGGTGCCCGATGCGCCATATTCGGCGATCGAATCGGCCGATCCCGAAGATCTGTGGCGGACGATGGACGGTTGGCGCGGGCGCGGCATCGAGGCGCTGGCAATCCCGCATAATTCGAACGGGAGCGACGGTCTGACGTTCGAATTGACCAAGCGCAACGGGCAGCCAATGGACAAGGCCTATGCCGAACTGCGCCAGCGCAACGAACCGCTCACCGAAATCACCCAGATCAAGGGCACGTCGGAGACACATCCGTCGCTGTCGCCGAACGACGAATGGGCCAATTTCGAGATCATGGACAGCTATATCGGGTCGGCGCGCCCGGTGACGCACTTCGATGGCAGCTACGTTCGCAATGCGCTCAAGGCCGGGATCCTGATGCAGGAAACCAAGGGCTTCAACCCGTTCAAATTCGGCTTCATCGGATCGACCGACACGCACAATGCGATGCCTGGGCCGGCCATGGAGAAATATTATCACGGCAAGGTCGGACGGTCCGACGCTACCCCCGTCTCTCGCGGCTCGGTTCCCCCCGGCGGCGCGAAGGACTGGTCGGGCGGGGTACCGGAGAAATTATCCCCGGCCGGGCGGTTCCAGCAATGGGGCTCATCGGGCCTCGCCGCCGTCTGGGCCGAACAGAATACGCGCGATTCGATCTATAGCGGGTTCCGCCGCAAGGAGACGTTCGCCACCACCGGCCCGCGCATCCGCGTGCGGTTCTTCGCCGGCTACGACCTGCCGACCGACATCCTCAAGCGGCCCGATCTGGTGTCGCAGGCGTATGCGCACGGCGTGCCGATGGGCGGCGACCTTGTCGCCGCGCACGGGCGGGTGCCGCGCTTCCTCGTCTGGGGGATGCGTGATCCGAGTGCTGGCTTTCTCCAGCGCGCACAGATCATCAAGGGCTGGGTCGAGAACGGGGTCGCCAAGGAACGCGTGTTCGACGTCGCCTGCGCCGACCATGGCCAGCTCAATACGACGACGTGGCGGTGTCCCGACAACGGCGCGACGGTCGACCTCGCGACGTGTGAGCCGACGCCGTTCAAGGGCGACAACGAGCTGCGGACCGTCTGGACCGATCCGACCTTTAAGCCGGGGCAGCGCGCATTCTACTACGTCCGCGTACTCGAAAACCCGTCGTGCCGCTGGTCGACGTGGGACGCACTGCGCAACGGCACTCCGCCCGCGCCGAACCTCCAGACCACGCTTACCGAGCGCGCGTGGTCGTCGCCGATCTGGTACGAGCCGCGCAGCTGACGATCGTTGACGTTGCTCCCGCCGACCGTGTGCCGGCCAGGCGGGGGGCGATGCCGTTGGTGCGCGCCATCGTGCGCGAGCCGCTGGTGCATTT
>JBBSFF010000021.1:0-12857 GCA_038238995.1 Sphingomonadales bacterium | reverse complement strand
AGGCGGCCACGGACCGGCTGGACGCGGGCGAGGTTCGCCAGCGTCGCCGCGACGTCGCCGCCGGTGGCGATCACCAGCCCCGCCGCGACGAGCGCGTTCGCCGCCTGGTACGCGCCGATCAACGGGAGGTCGACGCGATAGTCGGTGCCGCCGACGACGAGGTCGAGCGTCTGACCGAGCCGCGACGCACGGCGCGCCTTGAGCGTGATGTCGTCCCCCCCTGGGCCGATAGTCGTTACCCGCTGTGCGCGTATGCGTGCGGCAGCGACCACGCGCGCGCTCCACGTCTCGTCTGCATCGCACCAGACGACGGGAATGCCTTCCGAATCAAGGACTTCGCTGAAAAGCCGGAGCTTGGCGGCGAAATAGCGCTCCATATCGCCGTGATAGTCGAGATGGTCGCGGCTCAAGTTAGTGAACGCCGCCGCTTTGACGGGAAGGCCTTCGGTCCGATACTGCGACAGTCCATGACTCGATGCTTCGAAGGCGACATGGGTCAATCCCTCACGCGCGAGTCCGCCCATATTGGCAAGGAACGTGACGACATCAGGTGTTGTCAGTCCGGTCGATATCTGATCGTCGGCGGTCGTCACGCCGAGGGTCCCGATACTTGCCGCGCGGTGTCCGGCGAGTCGCCACAACTGCCGCGTCAGCTCGACCGTCGACGTCTTGCCGTTGGTGCCGGTAATGGCGACCGTAACCGCCGGAAAAGGTTGGAAAAACCGAGCTGCCATCGTTGCAAACAGCCGTCGTGGTTCCTCCGACGACAGATATGGAACCCTGTCGACCCGGTTCCCGGCCCGGGCAACCACCGCAACCGCGCCCCCGGCAATCGCCGCGTCAATAAAATCTTCGCCGTTCAACGTGTTACCCGGAAACGCGCCGAACACCGTCCCCGGCGCAACCTTGCGGTGATCGAGCGCGAACCCCGTCACCCGCAGCCCGCGCTGCTCTCCCGTCAGCCCCTGATCGACCCCGGCAAGGTCGCCCAAGTCCATGTTATTCCTTGTCCGGCGCTTTGGCGACCAGCCCGAGCATGCCGCTGACGTCGACGTCGTTGACCATGTCGGGCGCGACCCCGAGCACCGGCGCGATCCGCGTCACGACCTTCTCGACGATCGGCGCCGACACCATCCCGGCGGTCGAAAACCCGAATGTCTCCTTCGTGCCGTGCGGCGCGTCGAGCAGCGCGATCACGACGTAACGCGGTGCATCCATTGGGAAAGCAGCCGCGAAGGTCGAAACATTGACGTGCTTTTCGTAATGCCCGCCCTGCTGCTTCTCGGCCGTCCCGGTCTTGCCGCCGACGCGGTAGCCCGGCGCGTTCGCCCTTCGCCCGGTCCCTGAGGTGACGACCATCCGCAACAACGCGCGCATCGTGTCCGACGTACTCTCCTTGAAGATGCGCTTGCCCGGAATCGCCTGTCCCGGCTCGATTTTCAGCATCGTCGCCGGGTGCCAGATGCCGCCGTTGACCACCGCCGCGTACGCCGTCGCGAGGTGGAGCGGGGTCACCGCGATGCCATGGCCAAAACCGACCGTCATCGTCGCGATCTCGCCCCAGTTGTTCGCCGCGGGATATAACGTGTGCCCGCGCTCCATCAATTCGCCCGATACCGGCGACAGGAAGCCGAGTGCGTCGAGATACGCGCGTTGCCGCGTGCTCCCAAGCTCGGCTGCCATGTGTGCGGTGCCGATGTTCGACGAGTGGATGAAGATCTCCGGCACCGTCGCCCATTTGCGCAGTTCGTGGCCGCGGTCGTCGTGGATCGTGAAACGGCCGATATGGATCGGCGCGGTCGCGTCGTATTTCTGGTCCATCGACTTGATCAGGCCGTCGTTGAGCGACATCGCGATCGTCAGGGTCTTGAAGGTCGAGCCGAGCTCGTACACCCCAAGCGTCGCCCGGTCGAAGCGCGCATTGTCATCGGCGTGGCCCGCGACGTTGGGGTTGAACTCGGGCAAAGACGCCAGCGCGATCACCTCGCCGGTACGGACGTCCATGACGATGCCCGCCGCGCCGAGCGCGCTGAATTTCGCCATCGCCGCGCCGAGTTCGTTCTCAAGAGCCTGCTGAACCCGGCTGTCGAGCGCCAGAAATACCGGCTTGCCGCGCGTCGCCGGGTCGGTCAGACGCGCGTCGAGCGCGCGCTCCATCCCGTATTTCCCGTGGCCGTCGATATCGGTGTAGCCGACGACGTGCGCGGCAAGATTTGTGTTCGGGTAAAGCCGTTCAGGCTCGCGCTCGAGCGTGATCGCGGGCTCGCCGAGGTCGTTGATCCGCTTCGCCTGCGCCGGCAGGACGCGGCGAGCGATGTACCGGAACGCGCCGGGGTGGGTCAGTTCGAAATAGATTTGTCCGGGAGTCTTGTCGGGCAGGATCGCCGCGAGCGACTGCGCCAGCGCGTGCGGGTCGCCGACGATCCGGCGCGGGGCGACCGCGACCGCGACCGCGTCGAAGGTCCGGGCGAGTTCGATGCCGTTGCGGTCGAAGATGTCGCCGCGCGGCGGGAGCGGCGGGGCGAACGCATCGCGCAGGTCGCGATCGTTTTTGTGCAGCACCGCGAGATCGACAAGGCGGAGGCCGAGGATCCCGGCGATCGCGACGAACAACAGCAGGCAAATCATTAGCCGCGTCCGCGCGTGCGCGAGCAACATCTGCCGGTGCCCGGCGAGCGGCTGTGCGCGGCGCGGGAGTGCGACCGCGATCACCGCAACGCGATCTTCTGGAAGGTGGCCGGGACGTTATTTGCAGCGACTGTGCCGATCGTCGCGGCATCGACGCTGAGATCATTGCCGATGCGCGGCGCGACGAAGGCGACGCGACGGACCGGCTCGACCGGAACCGGCGCATCGCGGACGACGGCGGCGAGTTCGACCGGCGCGCGTACCGCCGCCGGGGCCGCGTAGCTCGCGAGGAGCACGGGATTGCCGAGCAGCTGCTCGGCGCGCGGCGGGGCGAGCGCGAGCACCTGTTCGTTCCACCTCTGGAGTTCGGGAAGACGCGCACGGGTCCGCAATTCGGCCTGGAGCAGCCGGATGTCGGCGGTATCGCGGGCAATCCGGTCACGCGCGCCGTCGATGCCGACGCGCTCGGACGAGACGCGCAGCGAGATCGTATAACACCCGATCGCCGACGCCAGCGCGGCGGCGATCAGGACGGTGGACTGCAGGTTGGTCTTCATGCGGCTCTCCATGGCGGGGCGGCGGTACGGATCGCGGCGCGCAGGGTTGCGGACCGGGCACGCGGGTTGCGCTCGCTTTCGTCCGCCGAGGGCCGGACGGGCTTGGCGGGCGCGCCAAAGGTTGGTGGCGGACCGGCCGCGGCAATCGGAAGGTGGCGCGAACCCGTCGGCGCGCTTCCCGACCGATCGCGCAGGAACGTTTTGACCGCGCGGTCTTCGAGACTGTGGAAGCTGACGACCGCAAGCCGCCCGCCGGGCCGCAGCAATCGTTCGGCTGCGCGCAACCCGGCGTCGAGTTCGCCGAGTTCGTCGTTGACGTAGATCCGCAGCGCCTGAAACGTCCGCGTCGCGGGATCCTTGCCGGTCTTCGATGCGCCGCAGACGCTCCGGACGAGCCCCGCCAGCTGCGCGGTCCGCTCGAACGGTCGGTCGTTGACGATCGCGCGCGCGATCCGCCGCGCCTTGGGCTCGTCGCCTAGGGTGAACAGGACATCGGCGATCTCGGCCTCGCCAGCGGTGTTGATGAAATCGGCCGCGGTCGGCCCGTCGTTGCCCATCCGCATATCGAGCGGGCCGTCGGCCATGAACGAAAAGCCGCGCTCGGGCTGGTCGAGCATCATCGACGATACGCCGATGTCCATCGCCACTGCGTCAACCGCGTCGACCCCGCGTGCCGCCAACGCCGCATCCATCGCCGAAAAGCGGCCCTCGATCAGGACGAGGCGGGAGTCGTCGATTGGGTTGGCGGCGATCGCAGTCGGGTCGCGGTCGATCCCCCAGACGCACGTGACGCCCCGATCGAGCGCGGCGCGCGCGTAGCCGCCAGCCCCGAAAGTCGCGTCGACATAGACGTTACCGGCGGTTAGCGCGAGCGCCGTCATGACCTCGTTGCACAGGACGGGGACGTGGCTCATGCCTCCCCCCGAGCGTCGAGCAGGCGGCGCACCATGCGGACCACGCGCGGATCGAGGCCGGGCCGGGTGATGAAGCGATGCGGATTCCAGATCTCGAAATAATCGCCGACGCCCCAGAATAGCGCGAGCCGATCGATCTCCCCGGCCTCCTTGATCGCGGTCGACAGGATGATCCGACCGGTATCGTCGATCCCGAATTTTTCGGCCGACCCGAAGGTATTGCGAAAAAGATCATCGCGCGCTCCGCTGTAATCACCGGCAAACCGCGTTTCGAGCTCGGCACGGGCCTTATCGGGGTAGCCCTGATCATAACCGACGAGGCAATCGGCACGCTCGGCGGGACCAAGCACGACCGCCCGTGCTTCGGACCGCGAGGCGATGACGTCGCGAAAGCTCGATGGGATCGACACGCGGTTCTTCGCATCGATTCCGTTCAGAGCATTACCGAGAAACGATTCGTCCGCCACGCGTTTGACCTGCCCACCGCCTGCACGCCGAAGGGCAAAATCCTTCCGGACGTGCCAGCCGCGGCCGGACCGTTGGCGAATCGGACGATGCGAAAGCCTTCGCTTGCTGTGGACAAGCGCTACATGGGCTTTCGTGGTCCCGCAATGGGAAATCGTGGAGAACTATCGTTTGACACGACTGATTTCGTTATTGTTCTTTGTCTATTCTCATATGATCATGATCTGTTCGAGGTTTCGCGGCAAGCAGTCATCTTGTGGATAAGTCTGTGAAAAAGTTTCTCGGCAACGACGCATCGGACGTTGATCCAGCAGTTTCAGCCAACCGCGAGTGCCGGTTCGACCGAAATATTAATGGCCAGAAGACGCACGAGGTAAAACCCGTCGCGCACCCGCCTTATCCAAGGTTGCATCGGTCCCCGAACTTGGCGCAACGCCAAGGACCGCGAGCGTCTCGACCTTGGGGGCGACCTTGGGCGCAGGGCGTGCCGAACGGACGCCGGCGGCGGCCGAGATGACAATCAGGAAGATCGCCGCCAAACCCGACAGGCCGACGTTGACCCGCTGCGCGGCAAAGGATCGCGTTGTCCGGGCAATGCGTGACGTCTTGTCCACCGGCCCTCACTGACTGGCATCCCGGCATAGCCGGGTGCGCGGAGCATCAAACGTCTTGATGACGACCGTATTAAGAAGACGTAACCCTTTGGTCGCCGTTTGTCGAGCCCGCAAGCCACGGCGGGGCTGGCAGCCCGCGCGCCGCACACCATGCGGGGTCGTAGATCGTCGACAAGTAGCGCAGCCCTGAGTCGCATAGGATCGTGACGATCGTCTTCCCCGGACCGAGCCGCTCGGCGAGCCGGATCGCCCCCGCGACGTTGATGCCCGACGATAGGCCGAGGCAAAGTCCCTCGTGCTCGAGCAGCTCGTGAACCAACGGCAGCGCCTCGCGATCGGCGATGCGAAACTGAGCATCGACGATCAGGCCTTCGAGGTTGGCGGTGATGCGGCTCTGGCCGATGCCCTCGGATACCGAACTGCCGTGCGAGCGAAGTTCGCCGTGCGCGAACCAGTCGTACAATGCCGCGCCCTCGGGATCGCTGAGCGCGATCGCGACATCGGGCGCGACCGCCCGGAGCCCGAGCGCGACGCCGGCGAGCGTTCCTCCGGTCCCGACCGCGCAGGTGAACCCGTCGACCGCGCCGTCGGTCTGCGCCCAGATCTCCGGCGCGGTCGTCTTTATGTGCGCCAGCCGGTTGGCGATGTTGTCGAACTGGTTCGCCCAGACCGCGCCCGCAGTTTCGCCGGCGATGCGGCGGGATTGGTGGACGTAGTGGCACGGGCTCGAATACGGCGCGGCGGGGACGAGAACGAGTTCGGCCCCAAGCGCGCGGAGCGTCGCCTGCTTTTCGGCGCTTTGCGTGTCGGGCATGACGATGATCGTTCGGTAGCCGAGCGCGTTACCGACCACCGCAAGCCCGATGCCGGTGTTTCCCGCGGTCCCCTCGACGATCGTGCCTCCGGGCAACAGCGTGCCGCGCGCCTCGGCATCGCGGATAATGTACAGCGCGGCGCGGTCCTTGACCGATCCGCCCGGGTTCATGAATTCGGCCTTGCCGAGGATCGTGCAGCCGGTTCGCGCCGAAGGACCGCGAAGCGTGACCAGCGGTGTGTTGCCGATCAGCGTGGTGACGTCGGCGGCAAGGGATTTGACCATTCGCTCGGCTTAGCGGGGCGAGGCGGACCCGCGCAAGCAAGCGATCGTTGCGGCCGGGCAAACCCGTCTTTGCGCCGCGACAACCAACCCGCTAACGCATCGCCGATGTCGTTTCGCTTTGCCTTAATCGCGCTGCTTCTCGCCAGCTGTGGGTCGGGCGAAGGCGATCACGGCGCGACGCTGCGCGCCGACATCGCCGGCAGCGACGCCGAAGCGCAGCGGGTCGTCACGGCGGCATCGGAAGTCGGACTGACCGGCGTCGACGGCACTGGGCAGGTCATCCCGGGCCTCGCATCGAGCTGGCGGATCGCCGACAACGGGCTCAGCGTCATCTTCCGCCTGCGGCCGCGCACCTGGCCCGACGGCAAGCCGGTCACCGCGAGCGACGTCGTCGCGTCGTTCCGGCGGGTGGCGGCCGACAGGCGTGACCCGCTCCGCTCGCTGATGATCGGATTCGAAAACGGGACTGCGGTCCTCAACGGCTTGAAGCCGCCGTCGGCACTCGGCGTCGGGGCACCGGTCGAGAACGTCGTCGAAGTCCGCCTTGCCGGGGCGATGCCGAACCTGCTCGCGATGCTGGCCGAACCCGAGTTCGCGGTCACGCGCGCCGGACCCGAATTGCCACTCGGACCTTTCCGGGCCGTCGATTCGACGAAAGTGCCGATTGCACTCGGTCGCAACCGCGCCGCGCCGGATTCACCTGAGGTGACGCTCGCCGCCATTTCACTGACGCCGGTCGACGACCCGGGCACTGCGATCGCCCGCTTCGCCCGCGATCGCACCGATGTCGTACAGGGACACGGACTTGCCGGATTCAGCGATGCCCGCTTGCTCGCAGCGTCGAATGCGCTGCGCGTCGAGCCGTCGTGGGGGATATATGGGTATCTCGCCAACACCGCGCGCGGACCGCTCGCCGACGTTCGGGTCCGCCGCGCCTTGGCGATGGCAATCGACCGCGACGACCTCGGCAGCCGCTTGTTCGGCGTCGCGCTGCCGCCGGTGCTCGGCCTCGTCCCGCCGCTGCCGAGCCAGCGTGTCCCGGTTTTGCCCGATTGGGCGATCGCCGCACCGGGCGCGCGCCTCGATCTGGCGCGGCAATTGCTGACGGCGGCCGGATATTCTGCGGCCACGCCGCTTACCGTCACGATCAGCCTTCCCGATGCCCGCGAGCACGCGTTGGTCGCAAGCGAGATTGCCGCGAACTGGACGCGGATCGGCGTCAAGACGCTGACCATCGCCCGCCCCGACGTTCTCCATGCGCGCGTCATCGCGCGCGGCGCGTTCGAACTCGCGCTGGTCGAGCGAACCTCGCGGATCGACAGTCCGCTGGAATTTCTGTTGCCGTTCACCTGCGCGGCAAGGGCAGGCGCCTATTGCAACGCCGGTGCGGACGCTTTGATTGCGGACGCTACCGCGACCACCGACCCGGTGGCGCAAACGACAACGCTCGGGCTCGCCGAAGCGGCAATGATCGCCGATCCGCCGTTCATCCCGTTGTTCGCACCGATCCGCTGGGCACTCGTCGCGCGTCGGGTCAGCGGCTGGTCGAGCAACGCGGCAGGCCGGCATCCGCTGGCGCTGCTGGGCATCGCGCGCGGTCAGGAAGCGAAGCCTTGACCGCCTAGCGGTCGCGAATCTCGACGAACAGCGTGCGCAACACGCCGCGGTACGCATCGAGCCGTGCCGCTACCCGCGTCAGGCCATCGGCGACCTCATCCTTCAACATCGTGCGGTCGCCGAGCGCGGCGAGAACGAACGCGAGCGCGGTGGCGGTATCCATTCCCGTGTGCGGAACGACTCGCGCGTAGCCGAGCGAGCCGAACAGGCCTTCAAATTTTCGGCTGTAAGATACTGGAATGACTGGAACTCCGCTCGAGAACGCAGCGATCGAAGCGTGCATGCGGGCGGCGATCAGGGCGTCGAGGCCGGAAATGTGGCTTTTGGCTGCGGACGGCGAGGCGAAGTCGGCAACGCGGACCAGCGCGGGGAAGCGCGCGGCGAGCTCGTCGGCGACCGCGCCGTCGTTGTCGGGCGAGGTCGCGTAGCCGTTGACGTGGGTGATGAGTTCCACCGTGCAATCGTCGGCGGCGAGCAGCGCCTCGATCAACCGAGTCATCAACTCCTTGTAATCATACCCCAAATTGAACTCACCGCGCCCGGTATAGCCGCCGCGCCAGAGCAACCCCGAGACGTTGAGCCCGATCCGCAGCCGCCCCGCGACCGTCGGCGCCGGGGTCCACGGCAGCGCGAAAGCGACGTCGACCGCGAACACTGGGACGACCCCGGGGGCGAGTGCGCGGACCGCGTCGAGCGATTTGTCGTCGCGCACAACCACCGCGCACGCGCGCCGAACGGTCCACGCGGCGACGCGACCGAGCCAACGCGTCGCCGCACTATTTTTCGTGCGGGGGCCTCCAAACGGCCCGATCGTTTGCGGCGAGAATACCAGCGGCACCCCGCGCGCGATCGTCGCGACTTTCGACAGGACGATCCACGCGAAGCGCTTGAGCGGATAGATGTCGGTGAAACTGTCGCCCGCGCCGATGTCGAGGACGCAGTCGAGCCGCCCGAGCCGCGCGACGAATGCCGCGATCGTCCGCGCCCCCAGCGGCGCGAACGTCACGTCGTCGTCGGCGATATACGGCGTCCCGGCGTCGCCGAAGCCGAGGATGGTGAAGCGCGGCGTCAGTCCGAGTTCGGCGGCGACGGCGCGGGCGATCGCGATGTTGCCGACAGTCAGCGCGCCGACCCCGAGGTTCCCCGAGCGATCGGAATGCCACAGCAGCCCGATCGCGATTTCGCGTGTCGTCATCAAACCCGGCACCGCGGCCGGCGCCGCGACCGGCGCGCCGCCAAGCCGGTTGCACGCCACGCGCGGCCTTGATACTGCGGTGCAGCGTGGATCATGACCCCCGGTATCGGGCTTGGGTGGCGCGAACAAGAGAGTAGTCGATGACGGTTGACGATATCATCGCCAAGATCGCCGGCGTCATGTTCGATGTCTTCGACGTCGACGACCTCGACGTTACCGCCGCGACATCGGCCGACGATGTCGAGGAGTGGGACAGTCTCAGTCATATTCGATTCATCATTACGCTCGAGCGGCTGTTCAAGATCAAATTTCTTAACGAAGAGATCGCCGACTTGAAGAATGTCGGAGACCTCGCCCGGGTCATCCAGGCCAAATTGCCCGCCTGATCCGACTGGAAAACCGCCGATGTTCGCCGAACTTGCCTGGCTCGAAGAGGTGCCCCCCGACTTCCGCGCCCGGGTCAAGGCGGTCCGCGCGCGCGTCGCCGCGGGGACGCTGGCGGGGGTCGAGGAGGCGCTGTACGAACTCGCGCTCGGGCGGCTCGATCTCAACCAGCTCGGCCAGCTTGCGTCGGTGCTCGCGGCGTACACCGCCGCCAGGCCGCCGCCGGGGCCGTTCGCGCGCGTCCGGCTCGGGGTGATCGGCTCGGGGACGCTCGGCATGGTCGAGCCGGCGATCGCGGCGACCGCGCTGCGCCACCGGATCGTCGCGACTGTCGTCGGCGGCGATTATGGCAGCGCGGTCCAGGACGCGATCGACCCGGACGGGCGCTTCCGGTCGATCGGGTTCGACCTCGCGCTGATCGCGCTCGACCACCGGACGCTCGGGCTCGACCGGGCGCGGGCGTCGGCGGCGGAGGCCGACGCCGCGGTCGATGCCGCCGCCGGAATGCTCGGCGCGATGATCGACGGGCTCGCCGCGTCGGCGGCGGGCGGGGTGCTGGTCGCGACGATCGTGCCCCCGGTTGAGCCGCTGTTCGGCAGCTTCGACGCGGTCGAGACGGGGACGGTCGCGGCGCAGGTCGCGGGCATCAACGCGCGCATTGCCGGCCTGGCGCGCGACAAGCGGATCGTCCTCGTCGACATGGCGCGCGCGGCGGCGTGGGTCGGGATCGACCGCTGGCACGACGCCGGGCAATGGCATTCGGCGAAGCTGCCGTTCGACCCCGACCTGATCCCGCTCTACGCCGACGTCGTCGCGCGGACGGTGGCGGCGATCCGCGGCACGACGCGCAAATGCCTCGTCCTCGACCTCGACAATACGCTGTGGGGCGGGGTGATCGGCGATGACGGGGTCGACGGCATCGCGCTCGGTCAGGGCTCAGCAAAGGGCGAGGCGTTCCTCGCCGTCCAGCACGCGGCGCTGGCGCTCCGCGCACGCGGCATCATCCTCGCGGTGTGTTCGAAGAACGACGACGACGTCGCGCGGACGCCGTTCCGCGACCACCCCGACATGCCGATCAAGGAAAGCGACGTCGCCGCGTTCGTCGCCAACTGGGGCGACAAGGCAACCAACCTCCGCGCGATCGCGGCGGCGCTCAACATCGGTTTGGACGCTCTCGTCTTCCTCGACGACAACCCGGTCGAACGCGCGCAGGTTCGCCGCGAGCTGCCGATGGTCGCGGTGCCCGAACTTCCCGCCGACCCGGCGCTCTACCCGCGCACGCTCCTCGCCGCCGGCTATTTCGAGGCGGTGGCGTTCGCGCAGGAGGACCGCGACCGCGCCTACCAATACGCCGCCAACGCCGAACGCGCGGCGTTCGCCGGGACGAGCGACATGGGCGCGTACCTCGCCAGCCTCGACATGGTCGCCGACTTCCGCCCGTTCGACGCGGTCAACCGCGCGCGGATCGCGCAGCTGATCAACAAGTCGAACCAGTTCAACCTGACGACGCGGCGCTACGCCGAGGCGCAGGTCGCCGCGCTCGAAGCCGACCCGACGAAGGTTACGCTGCAGGTGCGCTTGACCGACCGCTTCGGCGACAACGGCATGATTTCGGTGATCGTTCTCGACCGCGGCGGCGGCGGCGCGACATGGGAGATCGATACGTGGCTGATGAGCTGCCGCGTCCTCGGGCGGCGGCTGGAGGAGGCAGTGCTCGCGCGGATCGCCGCCGCCGCGCGTTCCGGGGGAGCGAGTGCGCTCACCGGGCGGTACATCCCGTCGGCGAAGAACAAGATGGTCGCCGACCACTACGCCAAGCTTGGTTTCGAATGCATCGACGGCGACGCGGGCGGCGAGACGGTGTGGCGGCTCGACCTCGGCACCTATGTCGCGCCCGATCTGCCGATGCGGATCGACGCGACGACCAGCCCCGTGTCGAAGGACGACGTGCTTGCCGCTTGACCCGGCGGCGGCCGCGCGATTTTTGCGGGGCCGCGTCATCGCACCCGGCGACCTTCGTCACGACGCGAACATCTTCACGATCCAGCGCTGCCTGCTCGCGTCGGCGGTAATCTTCTCGCACGCCTTCGAGGTCACCGGTCACCACCTCGGCGACGGCGACGACCCGACCCGCATGGTCCTGCCGTACCCGGTCAGCCATCTCGCGGTGCTGCTGTTCTTCAGCCTGAGCGGCTTTCTCGTCACCGGCAGCCTGATCAAGCGCGGAGTTCGCGACTTCGCGCTGGCGCGCGCGCTGCGGCTGCTGCCCGGGCTATGGGTTATGCTGGCGGTCAGTACGCTCGTCCTCGGCCTGTGCTTCAACACCGGGTCGCTTGCCGACCTGCTGGCGAGCGCGCGCCTGCCCCGCTACGTCGGCTACAACGCGCTGACGCTCGGCAAGGAATATCAGCTCGACGGGATCTTCATGGGCAATCCGATCCCGACCGCGATCAACGGCTCGCTGTGGACGATACCGCAGGAGGTTCGCTGCTACGTCGCGCTCGCGTTGCTCGGCGCGCTCGGGCTGATCGCCTCGCGCCGGTTGCTGACGATCGGTTTCGCCATCCTCGTCGTCGTCGGCATCGTCGTCCCGTACGACGCCATCGATGTCCTGACGCCGCTGCGGCCGTTGGCAGTGTCGTTCTTCTTCGGCGTGCTTCTTTATCTCTGGCGCGACCGGGTGCTGCTGTCGTGGCCGCTCGCCGTCGCGACCGTCGCCGCGGGGCTGGCGCTGGCGGCGATCATGGTCAGCGACACCGGCTTCGCGCTTGCGGCCGCCTATGCGACGCTGGTCGCCGCGATCCGCGTGCCGGAAAGCTGGAAGCGGTTTAGCGCGGCGCTGCCCGACTATAGCTATGGCATCTATATCTACGCCTTTCCGGCGCAGCAGGCGGCGATTGCGCTCGGCATCGGCACGACGGCGTACGCCAACGCGGTAACCGGCTTTCTGCTGACGCTGCCGTTCGCGGCGGCGTCGTGGCACTTCGTCGAAAAGCCCGCGCTCGCGCTCAAGCCGCGCTGGACGCGACCGCTCGTCGGCGTGCCGGCCCGGGCGGCGGGCTGATACGCGATGCTGTTCAACAGCTTCGTCTTCATCTTCGGCTTCCTGCCGCTCGCGCTCGTCGCCTTTTACACGGCGGGCCGGTGGCTCGGGCGCGGCGCGGCGGCGGCGGTGCTGTCGCTCGCCAGCCTGATCTTCTACGCGTGGTGGCGGCCGCACGACCTGCCGATCCTGCTGTTCGCGGTCGTGTTCAACTATGTCATCGGCGCGGTCATCCAGCGGGCGCGGGCGCAACATCAGCCGCGCGCGGTCACGGCGTGGCTGGTTTGCGGGCTGGTCGTCGATCTCGGCCTGCTCGGATGGTACAAATACGCGAATTTCGT
>JBBSFF010000020.1:0-12872 GCA_038238995.1 Sphingomonadales bacterium | reverse complement strand
CTGTTCGACAACCTGTCCGAGACCGATGCACGCGCGTTGCTCGATTCGACCGTCGACGACGTCGCCACCGCGCGCGACGACACCAACGCGCTGATCGCCTATTGGCAGGCGGGCGAAACCGAGCAGCTCGCCGCCGACTTCGACAGGGCGTTCAAGGCGACCCCCGGACTGCAGAAGGCGCTCCTGACGACGCGCAACGCGGCATGGGCGGCGTGGATCGCGGCGCGGCTGGCGGTTCCCGGCAAGGTCTTCGTCGCGGTCGGCGCGGGGCACCTCGGCGGCCCCAACAGCGTCGTCGCAATGCTCAAGGCGAAGGGCCTGACGGTCGAGCGGATCCCCTAGGGTCCGAAGCACGGTGCCGGAACGGTTGCGCAGACCCCGCTTCGCGCCTATAGGCCCGCTTCCCGCGCCCGCATCCCTGGAGGCGCGCGGGGTTTTGGAGAAAGCACATGAGCGAAGCGATGAAACTCGCGGCGTCGGTGCGCGAGCGGGCTGGCAAGGGAGCCTCCCGTGCCGTGCGTCTGACTGGTCGCGTCCCCGCCGTCATCTACGGCAACAAGACCGCCCCCACCACGATCCACGTGCCGTTGAAGGAGCTGACGCGGCTCCTGTCGACCGGGCACTTCATGAATTCGGTCGTCGAGCTCGAACTCGACGGGGTCGTCGAGCGGACCCTGCCGCGCGACGTCCAGTTCCACCCGGTCAGCGACCGCCCGATCCATATCGACTTCCTGCGGCTCGCCGCCGGGGCGACGATCGAGGTCGCGGTGCCGGTCCACTTCACCGACGAGGACAAGTCGCCCGGTATGAAGCGCGGCGGGACGCTCAACGTCGTCCGCCACGAGATCGAGCTGACCTGCCCGTCGGACGGCATCCCCGATCAGATCGAGATTTCGCTCGCCGGGCTCGACATCGGCGATTCGGTCCACATCTCGGCGGTCAAGCTGCCCGACGGCGTGTCGTCGGTCATCACCGACCGCGACTTCACGATCGTGTCGCTCGTCGCACCGTCGGCGCTGCAGTCGGCCGACGCCGCCGCCGACGAGGCGCTCGCCGTCGCCGCCGCTGCCGAGTCGGCCGCCGCCGCGCCCGCCCAGGTCTGATCGGACGAGCCGAGGCCGCGCGGGATGCAGATCTTCGCCGGCCTCGGCAACCCGGGGGCCGCCTATGCCGGGCAGCGCCACAATGTCGGCTTCATGGCCGTCGACGCGATCCACTCGCGCTGGCGCTTCGATGCGTGGCGGACGCGCTTTCTCGGGCTCGCCGCCGAGGGGCGGATCGCGGCGGAGCGGGTCGTGCTGCTCAAGCCCGCGACCTTCATGAACGACAGCGGCCGCTCGGTCGGCGAGGCGCTGCGATTCTACAAGCTCGGCACCGACGCGCTCACGGTGTTTTACGACGAGCTCGATCTCGTGCCGTTCAAGGTACGCGTCAAGCGGGGCGGCGGCGCGGCGGGGCATAACGGCATCCGCTCGCTCGACGCGCATCTGCCCGACGTCGATTATCGGCGGGTCCGATTGGGCATCGGTCATCCGGGGCACAAGGACCGCGTCCTCGGCTACGTCCTCGGTAATTTCGCCAAGGCCGAGGCCGAGCCACTCGGCTCGATGCTCGATGCTGTGGCCGCCGAGGCCGAGTGGCTGGTCACCGGCGACGACGTGCGGTTCGCGAACGACGTAGCGCTGCGGCTTTTAGGAGAATAAGATGGGTTTCCGCTGCGGTATCGTCGGGCTGCCGAACGTCGGCAAGTCGACCCTGTTCAATGCGCTGACCGAGACCGCGAGTGCGGCGGCGGCGAATTATCCGTTCTGCACGATCGAGCCGAACGTCGGCAACGTGCCGGTTCCCGACCCGCGCCTCGACGCGATCGCGAAGTTCGCTGCGTCGGCGAAGATCATCGAAACGCAGCTCGGCTTCACCGACATCGCCGGGCTCGTACGCGGCGCGTCGAAGGGCGAGGGGCTCGGCAACCAGTTCCTCGGCAACATCCGCGAGACCGACGCGATCGTCCACGTCCTGCGCTGCTTCGTCGACGACGACGTCACCCACGTCGAGGGCCGCATCGACCCGGTCGCCGACGCCGAGACGGTCGAGACCGAGCTGATGCTGAGCGATCTCGAAAGCCTCGAGAAGCGCGTGCCGGCGTTCGTCAAGAAGGCGGGGCAGGGCGACAAGGAAGCGAAGATCGCCGCCTCGGTCCTCGGCCAGGCGCTCGACCTGCTCCGCGAGGGCAAGCCCGCGCGGCTCGCGGTGCCGAAGGACGAGGAGGAGGCGCGGGTCCTCGCGCAGGCGCAGCTGCTGACCGCCAAGCCGGTGCTTTATGTCTGCAATGTCGAGGAAGCGTCGGCCGCGAGCGGCAACGCGCTGTCGGCGGCGGTCGCCACGATGGCGGCGGCGTCGGGCGCGGCGTCGGTCGTGATCTCGGCGGCGATCGAGTCCGAGATCGCGCAGATGGACCCCGCCGACCGCCCCGATTTCCTGTCCGAACTCGGGCTGACCGAGACCGGCCTCGCCCGGGTCGTCCGCGCCGGCTACGACCTGCTCGCGCTGCTGACGTATTTCACCGCCGGGCCGAAGGAAACGCGCGCGTGGACGATCCCCGCCGGGACCAAGGCTCCGGCGGCGGCAGGGGTGATCCACGGCGACTTCGAACGTGGCTTCATCCGCGCTGAAACGATCGCCTACGATGATTTCATCCGGCTCGGCGGCGAAGCAGGCGCGCGCGACGCGGGCAAATTGCGAAGCGAGGGCAAGGAATATGTCGTTGCCGACGGCGACATCATGAATTTCCGTTTTAACGTCTAGCGCGGTATAGGCTGTCGCAAACAAGTGCCGGGGGGCTTCGGAGTATGCGTGTGATCATTTTGCTGGTGGCGAGCCTCGCGCTGGGGCGGCCAGCCGGGGCGTTCCAGGTCTATGGCGAGATCGCCGGCAAATGGCGCGCGCTCGGTGCCGCGACCGGGCCGCTCGGGGTGCCGACGGGCGACGAAGGGCAGGCGGCTGACGGCGGACGGATCAACGCTTTCAAGAACGGCTTCGTCACGTGGCACCCGAAGTTCGGCGCGCATGCGACATGGGGGTTGATCGGGGCAAAGTGGAACCTGCTCGGGCGCGAAATCGGTCTTGGGTTTCCGGTTACCGACGAAATGCCCGGCGCGAACGGCGGGCGCTACAATGATTTCTCGAGCGGCGCGACGATCGACTTCCTGCCGAAAACGGGGACGCACGCGGTCGTCGGGCTGATCCGCGCCAAGTGGCTTGCAACGGGGCGCGAGGGGGGCGCGTGCGGCTATCCGACGACCGACGAATTTGCCGTCACCGGCGGTCGGCGCAGCAATTTCCAGTTCGGCACGATCAGCTGGATCACCGGCGCGCGCGCGGCGATCGCGCAATGCACGGGACTTGGCGCCGGAACCACCGCCGCGCCGGTCAGCGGCACCGCGCCGGTGGTCAAGCCGTAAGGCTCAGTCGCCGTCGAATGCGAGCAGCGCGCTGACCTCTACTCCCGCCGCGCGCAGCCGCTCGGCCCCGCCGAGGTCGGGCAGGTCGATGACGAAGGCGGCGCGCGTGACGCGAGCCCCCGCCGTGCGGAGCAGGAGCGCCGCCGCCAGCGCGGTACCGCCGGTGGCAATCAGATCGTCGACGATCAGGATGCGCGCGCCGGGGGCGACCGCGTCGACATGGATCTCGACACGGTCCTCGCCGTATTCCAGCGTGTAATTGACCCCGATTACCGCGCCCGGAAGCTTGTTCTTCTTGCGGATCAGCACCATACCCTTGCCCAGTCGGTGCGCGAGTGCGGCGCCGAAGACGAAGCCGCGCGCCTCGATCCCGGCGATCAGGTCGAAGTCGGTGCCGACTATCGCCGCCATCCGCTCGACGGCGCGCGCGAAGCCGGGCCCATCGAGGAGCAGGGTCGTGACATCGCGGAACATGATGCCGGGATAGGGGTAGTCGGACACGGTGCGGATCAGGGCGCGGAGGTCGTCGTTCATCGCGCTATCGCCCCGATAAAATCGTCATCCCCGCGCAGGCGGGGACCCATCCCACCGACGGTCGGGCGAATGGGTCCCCGCCTCCGCGGGACTGACGTCACGATTACGCGGGCGCGGGCAACCCTATTCCGCCGGCATCATCTCGGGGCGCTTGCGCTTGAGGTCGGCCCAGACACGCTGGTAGCTGAGGTAGCCGAGCGCCGTCAGGATCAGCAGGAAGATCACGACCCCGACGCCGGTCCGACGCCGCGCCTCGAGGCTCGGTTCGGCGGTCCACGTCAGGAACGCTGCGACGTCCTTCGCGTTCTGCTCGACCGTCGATTTGGTGCCGTCGGTGTACGTGATCTGCCCATCGGCCGACAGCGGCGGCGGCATCGCGACGTTCAACGAACGGAAATACGGGTTATAATACAGCCCATCGGGCACCTTCCAATCGGCAGGGGCGTCTTTGTAGCCGGTCAGCAGCGAGTAGACGTAGCGCGGACCCTCTTCGCGCGCCTTGGTGATCAGCGCGAGGTTGGGCGGCAGCGCATTATTGTTCGCGGCACGCGCGGCGGCCTCGTTGGCGTAAGGCCCGGGGATCTTGTCGGCGGGGATCGCCTTGCGCGTATTCACGTCGCCGGTCTTGTCGTCGATCGAGGCGACTTCGGACTGCGCCGCGAGCGCCTTGACCTGCGCCGGCGTGAACCCGATCTCGGTCAGGTTGCGGAACGCGACCCGGTTGATCGAGTGGCAACCCGAGCAGATCTCCTTATACACCTGATAGCCGCGCTGAAGCTGGCCGCGGTCGAACGTGCTGAAGATCGCCAGACCCCCGCTGTTATCGTTGGCCCACGTAATTTCCTTTGGCGCGAGGTGGTATTTCGCGACTGGGTCAGCGGGGGTGGCGTCGCGCGGCACGACCGCGCCGAACAGCAGCGCGACGCAGAACACCGCACCGATAAGGAAGGCGACGAGCTTGACCATGTGACTCTATTCCGCCGGCTGGGCGGACGCGGGGATTTCGGCGACCCCCGCACCCTTGGGTTGCAGCGCGATCGGCGCGCCGGTGTTGGTTTGCTTATTCAACACCGCCTCGCTGATCGAGTTCGGCAGCGGCAGCGGCTTTTCGATGCGGCTGACGATCGGGATCAGGATCAGGAAGTGCGCGAAGTAGTACGCGCTCGCGATCTGGCTGATCCGCAGCCACGGCTCGCCCGCCGGCTTGCCGCCGCAGATGCCGAGGATGATGATATCGATCACGAACAACCAAAACAGCTGCTTCATCAATGGACGATAATTGTTCGATCGCACCGGCGAGGTATCGAGCCACGGCAGGAAAAACAGCAGCAGGATCGCCGAGAACATCGCCAGCACGCCCCAAAGCTTGGCGGGGACGAACAGGAAATCCTGTGTGAAGGCGCGCAGGATCGCGTAGAATGGCCAGAAATACCATTCGGGAACGATGTGCGCCGGGGTCGAAAGCGGGTTCGCCGGAATGTAGTTGTCCGCCTCGCCGAGCATGTTGGGCAGGAAGAAAACGACGACCGCGAACAGCGTCAGGTAGACACCGAGCCCGAAGAAATCCTTCGCAGTGTAGTACGGGTGGAACGGCACCGTGTCGGCTTCGGACTTTACCTCGATGCCGGTCGGGTTGTTCGACCCCGGGATGTGCAGCGCCCAGACGTGGAGGATGATCACCCCGAACGTGATGAACGGCAGCAGGTAATGCAGCGAGAAGAAGCGGTTGAGCGTCGCATTGTCGGGCGAGAAGCCGCCGAGCAGCCACGTGTGGATCGTCTCGCCGATGAACGGGATCGCCGAGAAGAGGTTGGTGATGACCGTCGCGCCCCAGAAACTCATCTGCCCCCAGACGAGGACATAGCCCATGAACGCGGTCGCCATCATCAGCAGGAAAATCACGAGCCCGAGCAGCCACAGCACTTCGCGCGGCGGCTTGTACGAGCCGTAGAACAGTCCGCGGAAGATGTGGATGTAGACGACGACGAAGAAGAACGACGCGCCGGTCGCGTGCATGTACCGCAGCATCCAGCCGCCGTTGACGTCGCGCATGATGTGTTCGACCGAGTCGAAGGCGATCGCCGTGTTCGCCGCATAATGCATACCGAGAATGACACCGGTCAGAATCTGGACGACGAGTGCGACCCCGGCGAGAACGCCGAAGTTATAGAAATAGTTGAGGTTCTTCGGCACAGGATAGCCCGCGCCGAGGCTGTCGTAGACCAGCCGCGGAATCGGCAGTCGACTGTCGACGTATTTCATGAACGGCGACGTCGGCTCGTAATGCTTGGCCCAGGGGAAGCTCATGGTTCGCTCCTCAACCGATCGTGACTTGGGTGGGGGTCTTGAACGCGTACACCGGCACCTCGAGGTTCTTCGGGGCCGGTCCGGCGCGGACGCGCGCGGCGGTGTCGTACTGCGAGCCGTGGCACGGGCAGAAATAGCCGCCGAACGCACCCTTGTTCTCGCCTTCGCCGGCCCCGAGCGGGACGCAGCCGAGGTGGGTGCAAACGCCGAGCGTAATCAGCCAGTTCGCATGGCCCGTCTTGGTACGCTGCGCCAGCGTCTCGGGATCGCGCAGGCTGGCGACCGGCACCGCGTTCGCCGCCGCCTGTTCTGCGGGGGTCAGGTTGCGCGCGAACACCGGCTTGCCGCGCCAACTGACCTTGATCGCCTGCCCCGGGGCGATCGCCGACAGATCGAGGTCGATCTGCGCGAGCGCGAGGACGTCGGCCGACGGGTTCATCTGGTTAATCAGCGGCCAGACCACCGTCGCTGCGCCGATCGCGGCGAACGCGCCGGTCGCGACGAAGATGAAATCACGGCGGCGCTCGCCGGTCGGGGTCAGATCGTCGGTCGGATGGGTCGCCATGCCGTGCCCTTGTCAATGCGAAGTCCGGGCGGCGCGATGCCCCCCAAAGAGAATGATGTCTGATAGACGCGCGCCCGCGACTCGCGCAACGGGCATTTTGGCGCGGGGGGCGATCGCCTCACAGCATGTTGTGGCGCTTCAACGCATGCCGCAGCTGATCGTACGTCAGCGCCAGCGCGGTCGCGGTCGCGCGCTGGTTGTGGCGGCACTTGGCAAGCGCGGCGGCGAGGATGTCGCGTTCATACGTCGCCACCGCGATACGCAGGTCGGCGACGCTCGCGTGATCGAGCGCACTTGGCGCGGGCAGGGCCAGCGCAGGCAGCGGGGGAGCGTCGTTCGCGGCGATGATCGTCGGCAGGTGTCGCGTCCCCGGACGCCACGGCGAGTCGAACGCATCGAACACAATCTGCCCGACCGGCATCTCGGCGTCGCCCCAGCGGTAAAGCGAACGTTCGACGACGTTCTTCAATTCGCGCACATTGCCCGGCCAGTCGTGCGTCGCCAGCGCGTGCGCCGCGGCCTCGCCGAAGCCCGGAAACCCCGACCAGCCGAGCTCGACCGCCATCCGCCGCCCGAAATGTCCGGCGAGGATCGGAATATCGTCGGCGCGCGCGCGGAGCGGCGGCAGGGTGACGACCTCGAAGCTCAGCCGGTCGAGCAGGTCGGCGCGAAAGGCATGCGCGGCGGCGAGCGCGGGCAGGTCCTCGTTGGTCGCGCCGACCACGCGGACGTCGACGCGGATCGCGCGGTTCGAGCCCAACCGCGTCAGTTCGCCGTATTCGACGACGCGGAGCAGGCGTTCCTGTGCCGCCGCGCTCAACGTCGCGATCTCGTCGAGGAATAGCGTGCCGCCGTCGGCATCCTCGAAGCGGCCGGCGCGCCCGCGCGTCGCGCCGGTGAATGCGCCGGTGTCGTAGCCGAAAAGCTCGGCATCGAGCAGGTTTTCGGGCAGCGCGGCGCAGTTGAGCGTGACCAGCGGCCCGCTCCAGCGTGGGCTCAGCCGGTGAAGGCGCTCGGCGATCAGCTCCTTGCCGGTGCCACGCTCGCCGATCACCAGCACCGGGCGATTGATCGCCGCCGCGCGCGTCGCGTGCTCGACCGCATCGAGGAAGCTCGGCGCGTTACCGATCAGGGCGGCGGGCGACTGCATGAACCGGGACTTAGCGGAATCTCCCAATAGTTCGCAACTGCTGTGCGCCGCTCGTCGCACAGCTTTTTCGCTGTTGCGCAATATCAATGACTTGGCGGAGCGGCATCACTTGGCACGGGTCGTGCAAAGCGTGGCGCGTAGACGGGGATCGTCCCCGCTCAGTCAGGAGAACGACAATGACCAGCACGCCCATCTATCGCGCCGTGATCGGCATCCTCGGGTCGGCATTGCTCGCGACGAGCTTCGTCGCGATCGCTGCCGGACCCGCCTATGCTGCGCCGATCGCCCCTATCGCCGCCGCGCATACCGTCTAAAATCGCCGAGCCCACTCGAAAGGCCAGCCCATGAGCATCTTCTCGCGCACCCGCGACATCATCGCCGCCAACGTCACCGACCTTCTCGACAAGGCGGAAGACCCCGCCAGGATGATCCGCATGATCATCATGGAGATGCAGGAGACGCTCGCCGAGGTGCGTGCCGGCGCGGCGCGGACGATCGCGGACCAGAAGGAGATGGAGCGCGCCGTCGCCCGCGCCGAAGCGGCGCAGGCGAGCTGGACCGAAAAGGCCGAGCTCGCGCTGTCGAAGGGCCGCGAGGACCTCGCCACCGCCGCGCTGCTCGAGAAATCCAAGGCGAAGAACTTCGCCGACGCGACCCGCGCCGACATCGCCCAGCTCGACGACGGCCTCAACGCCAACGCCGAGGACATCCGCCGCCTCGAAGGCAAGATCCGCGAAGCGCAGCAGCGCCAGAATACGCTGCTCAAGCGGATCGAGAATGCCGACACGCGGTCGCGGATGCGGGCGATGTACAAGGGCCCGCGGATCGAGGACGCCTTCGCCAAGTTCGAGGTGATCGAGCGCCGCGCCGACCTCGCCGAGGGTCATGCCGATTCGTACGAGCTCGGCGGCCCGCTCCGGACGATCGACGACGAGTTCGCCGATCTCAAACAGGACCACGGCATCCAGAGCGAGCTCGCGGCGATGAAGGCCCGGCTCGCGACGAAGGAGGGTTGAGCGATGGACACCGATTTCACCGCGGTCTTCGTCTGCGCGATCCTGTTCATCGCGCTACCGTGGATCGTGCTGCATTACTCGTCGCAATGGCGGAAGGCGAAGGGGATCACGATCGAGGACGAGAACCTCCTCGACGATCTTCACGACACCGCGCGCCGCCTCGATGCCCGGCTCGACTCGATCGAACGGATCATCGCCGCTGACAATCCGGGCTGGAAGGACGGTGCGCTGGGCAGCGCGCAATCCAACCGCCGTCTCGATGCGCCCGAACCGCGCCTCGCCACCCGTCGCTAAGGCCAGTCTTTCAGGGGTTTCATCATGTCCGACCGCCGCACCAGTTTCTACCTCGATAAACGACATGCCAAGGTCAAAGGCGTCTGCGCCGGGATCGCCGACTATTTCGACGTCGATGTCCTCTGGATCCGCATCGGGCTTGTCGCCTCGCTCTTCGTCCTGCAGCTCTGGTTCCTCGTGCCGATGTACTTCATCACGTCGTGGCTGGCGCAGCCGAAGCCCTACTCGCTCTATTCGGAGACTCCCGACGAGCGCGAGTTCTGGAAGAAGGTCCGCGTCGCGCCGCAGCGGACGATCCGCGACACGCGGTCGAGCTTCCGCGACAGCGAGCGCCGCCTGCGCGACATCGAGGCGTACGTCACCTCGTCGAACAGCCGCCTCGCCAACGAAATCGACCAGCTGCGCTAGGGCGCGGCGGGACCAAGGGGAGCGATGATGCCGAGCAAGTTCACGACCAAAGACGGCGATGTGGTGGTCACCACCAGCGACGACGGCCAGCAGATCAACGTCGCGACGCCATCGACGCCGGTTGTCCCGATGCCGCCGCACGGAACGGTCGGCTATGCGTCGGACAAGGCCGGGTTCAACGTCGGCGTTCATTCCGACCGCCCGCTCGATACGGCCTCGTTCATCGCCGGCCTGATGCTCGGGGCGCTGCTCTTCTTCATCCTCCAGACCGCGATGCGTTGGCATGCCCGGCGCGAGGTCAAAAGCCTGAAGCGCGCCGCCGCGATCGGCCCGCAGCCCGACGACGGGGTTGCGGCGGCGGTCGCCGCACTGACCCGCCGGACCGCGACGCTCGAGACGATCGTCACCGACCCCGCGCAACGTACCGCGCGCGAAATCGAAGCGCTGCGCTGACGCGCGAACAACAGGGAGCATATCAATGGACGGCGACACGATCTGGATTTTGATCCCGCTGACGGCACTCATGATCCCGATCGCGGCGGTCATGGCGAAGCCGCTGATGCGGTGGATCGCGCTGCAGGAGCGCAAGACCGAACTCGCGGTGAAGGCCGCCGACGACCAGGCGCTGCTGCACGCCGCGAAGATCGAACGGCTCGAGGCGCACGTCGCGGTCCTCAACCGCATCGCCACCGACCGGGCGACCGGTCTCGCCCATGAAATCGATGCGCTGCGCGGTCCCCCCGCGCCGCTGAATTAAGGAGATAACTGGTGCACGATTCGATTTGGAACGCCGTCTGGGTGCTCATCCCGGTGGCCGCAATCCTCGCCGGCGTCGCCAAGCGCTGGCTCGGCTTCAAGGAGCGTCAGCTCGACACGACCGCGAAGGTCGCAGGCGAACAGGCGGCGCAATATGCGGCGAAGATCGAGCGGCTCGAAGCACACGTCGCGGTGCTCAACCGCATCGTCACCGACCGCGGCACCAGCCTCGCCGCCGAGATCGACGATCTGCGCACGCCGGTTTCCAAGCTCAATTAACCCCGTAAGCCAAAGGGATCGCGTTCGATGAACGGCCAAGAAATGATCGTCCTGATTGTCCTGATCGTCATTATCGGGCGGGTCGTCAGCGCACGATACGGGGTCAACGCCTGGGGCAAGAAGAGCCGCCGCGACCGCGATTTCGTCGCCCTGCCGCCGCAGGACGCGGTGTCGATCGAGGACGGCGCGCGGATGAAGTCGGAGATCGATCGGCTCAATTCGCGCATCCAGGTGCTCGAACGCCTCGCCACCGACCCGTCGAAACGCCTGTCCGACCAGATCGACGCGCTCGGCCCGCGCCAGAACAACGACCGCTGATTTTTTGCTTACGCTGAGGAGGTGACCATGGTGCCCGCCGACGTGCTTCTCATCCTCGCCGCGAGTTCGCTCGTCGGACTGGCGCTGCTGAGCTTCGTCCTCGCGTGGAGCTGGAAGGCATGGCTCGACCTCCGCCGCCATCAGCTCGATCTCGGCGGGGGGAACGCGCGGCATGGCCCAGATTTCGGCGACGTCCCCGCCGTCGCCAACCGCATCGACCTCGCCGACCTGCGCGAGCGGATCAAGAAGCTCGAAGCGATCGCGGCGGGGGTCGATTTCTAAGCTGCGGTTGCACGCCGCAAGCACGGAGGTAGGGATTAGCGCTTTGCGCGATGGAAGCGGGGAGAGCCATTGGCGCGGCTCGCCGGTCTTCCCTCCCCTTCAGAGGAGGGGCCGGGGGTGGGGTTGTCGCGGCGGTGCAACGGGCAGGGCTTCCGCTTGACCGCGCGCGCGCCCGAGTCCACCAACCGCCGGTGCCGCTACCCACAACCTTCGCCGACGTCGAGGCCGAATTCGACGCGTTCGACGACTGGGACGACAAATACCGGCTGCTGATCGACCTCGGGCGCGCGCTGCCGTCGATGGACGCCGCGCTCAAGACCGAGGCGACGCGCGTCCGCGGCTGTGCCAGCCAGGTCTGGCTATATCCGGTCCACGACGGCGACATCCTGCATTTTTCCGCCGACAGCGACGCCGCGATCGTCAAGGGGCTCGTCGCGCTCGTCCTGCTCCTCGTTCAGGACCGCCGCGCCGCCGACATCGACGTCGGCGACGTCAAGGCGAAGCTCGACGACCTCGGCCTCGCGCGGCATTTGTCGTCGAATCGGACGCAGGGGCTGGCGTCGATGCTCGCGCGGATCGGCGAGCTCGCGGCGTGACCGACGACGCCGACCGCGCCGTCCGGCAGGCGCGCATGATCCAGCAGTTCCTCGACGCCATCCCGCACATGCACGCGCTCGGCCTCGCCTACCTTGCGCACGGCGACGACTGGGCCGAACTGACCTTGCCCTATTCACGCCAGTTGATCATCGACGCGGGCGTCATCGCAAGCGGCGCGATCTTCTCGCTGATGGATTCGGCGGCCGGCTTCGCGGTGTTCACGCGGCTGCAGTCGATGACCGGCCACGCGACGATCGACCTCCGTCTCGACTATCTCCACGGACCCGAACCCGGCGTCGCGATCGTCGGCCGCGCGATCTGCTACAAGCTGACGTCGAGCGTCGCCTTCGTCCGCGGCTTCGCGCATCAGGGCGACCCCGACCGCCCGCTCGCCAATATGGCGGGGACTTTCATGCACGGTGGCGCGGCATGAGCCTCGACCCGGTGCGCGCCTTCCTGCGGACCGCCGAACGCGGCGCGGCGCTCGACCTGCTGCCATACCCGGCGCTGCTCGGGCTGACCGTCGAGCGGGACGGCGACGAGGTGCGGCTGCGGCTGCCGTTCGCGCCGCACTTGCTCGGCGCGCCCGAACGCCTCCACGGCGGCGCGATTGCCGGGCTGCTCGAATGCGCCGGGCTGATGACATTGCTCCTCGCGTTGCCCGACGACGCGCCGCTGCCGACGCTCAAGCCGCTGACCGCGACGGTCGACTATCTGCGCGGCGGGGCGATGCGCGACAGCTTTGCGGTGGCGACGGTGACCCGGCTCGGGCGGCGGGTGGCCAACCTCGGCGCGGTCGCGTGGCAGTATGATCACAGCCGCCCGATCGCGACCGCGAAGCTCAACTTCATCCTCAAAAGCGTCAGTGGATCCGGACCCGCAGGCTGATCTCGGCGGCGGCGGTG
>JBBSFF010000019.1:0-12994 GCA_038238995.1 Sphingomonadales bacterium | reverse complement strand
GGTCAGGCGCATCGCCGCGAAGGCGGGGACATGCCAGTTGCCGGGCGACACGACGACATCGGGCGCGATGCGGGCGATCATGTCCGCCGCCGCGCGCCCGAAGCGCAGACGATCGGCGATGCCCCGCGTGAGGGTGCGGCGGAACTCGACGACCGCCAGCCCGTCGGCGAGCGATCGCGCGACCCCGGCTTGGGTGCCCGCAACGATCGTCACGCGCCGTCCGGCGGCGCCCCAGCGTTGCGCCAGCCGGATCGCGATGCGTTCGCTGCCGCCCCCGGAGAAATCGTGGAGGACGAGCGCGATGTGCGACGCCCGTCGTTCGCCGCTGACCAACCGCGTATCCCTCCGCGTCAGGTGACTAGCCGCGACGTCACCAGAAATCTATACGCAGGCATCGCAACTATTTTTATCGGGGAACCTGAATGCGTTCGATCCTGTTGCTCGGCGCCGCTGTCATGGCTCTCGCCGCTGCGCCCGTGCCGAAACCGACCTACGGTACCTTCGGCTTCGACACCGCCGGGATGGACCGCAGCGTGACCGCCGGGAACGACTGGGGCCGCTTCGCCAACGGGACGTACATCGACACGCTCGTCATCCCCGACGACAAGGCGCGGTACGGCATGTTCAACGTCCTTAGCGACCTCAGTCAGACGCGCACGCGGGCGATCGTCGAGGCGGCGGCGACGTCGAACGCCCCGGCGGGGAGCGAAGCCCGCAAGATCGGCGATTATTATGCGAGCTTCGTCGACACCGCGGTAATTGAGCAGAAGGGCCTGGCCCCGCTCGCCGACGACATGGCGCGGATCGCGGCGATCGACGACCGGCCCGAACTCGCCGCCGCGCTTGGCGCGTTCAACCGCGACGGGATCGATGCGCCGGTCAACCTGCGGCTGCGGCAGGACCTGAAGAATCCCGACGTCTTCGCGGTCTATGTCAGCCAAGGCGGCCTCGGCATGCCCGACCGCGACTATTACCTCGACACCAAGAATCCGAAGTTCGCCGAGGTCCGCGCCAAGTATCAGGCGTATATCGTGCAGCTGCTGACGCTCGCTGCAGTGCCCGACGCCGCCGCCAAGGCGAAGCTCGTCTACGACCTCGAGGCGAAGCTCGCCGCCGTCCACTGGTCGCGGGTCGAGCGGCGGCAGGTCGACAAGACGTATAATCCCGTCGCCACCAAGGACCTGATGGCGCGGTCGCCGACGACGACCGTCGATTACTCCGGCATGCCGTGGCAGCCGTTCCTCGCGGCGACCGGGGTGGCGGGCGAACAGCGCGTGATCGTCTCGAACCCGAGTGCGATCGCGGGCACCGCGAAGCTGATTGCCGACGAGCCGATCGCGACGTGGCAGGCGTATCTGGTGTTCCACGAACTCCACCGCTGGGCGCCGCTGCTCCCGGCGAAGTTCGTCGACGCGCACTTCGCCTTCACCGGCACCGTGCTGTCGGGGACACCGGCCAATCAGGAACGCTGGAAGCGCGGCGTCGATTCGACCCTGGGCGCGCTCGGGGAGGCGATCGGCAAGCTTTACGTCGCCAAGTATTTCACGCCCGAGGCGAAGGCCAAGGCCGACGTCCTCGTCAAGAACGTCATCGCCGCGATGGACGCGCGCCTCGGCAAGCTGACGTGGATGGACCCGGCGACCAAGGTGCAGGCGCAGGCCAAGCTCGCGGTATTCACGCCGAAGATCGGCTACCCGTCGAAGTGGCGCGATTATTCGAAACTCGACGTCGTTCGCGGCGACGCGCTCGGCAATGCCCGCCGCACCGCGCGGTTCGAGTATCAGCGCGATCTCGACAAGCTCGGGCGGCCGATCGACCGGACCGAGTGGAGCATGACCCCGATGACGGTCAATGCCTACGCCAACCCGACGTGGAACGAGATCGTGTTTCCGGCGGCGATCCTACAGCCGCCGTTCTTCGACCCGAACGCCGATCCGGCGATCAACTATGGCGGGATCGGCGCGGTGATCGGCCACGAGATCAGCCACCACTTCGACGACCAGGGGCGCAAGTACGACAAGCGCGGCACGCTCGCCGACTGGTGGACCGCCGAAGACATCAAGCGCTTCAAGGTGCTGACCGACAAGGTCGTCGCGCAATACGGCGCGTACCAGCCGCTGTCGGGGCTCCACGTCAACGGCGAGCTGACGCTCGGCGAAAACATGGCCGACCTCGCCGGGGTCAACGTCGCCTACGACGCGTATCACAAGTCGCTCAACGGCAAGCCTGCACCGGTGATCGATGGCTTCACCGGCGACCAGCGCTTCTTCCTCGGCTTCGCGCAGGTCTGGCGCGACAAATTCCGCGCCGCCGCCTTGCTCCAGCAGACGACGACCGATCCGCACACCGCCGGCTTCCTCCGCCCCAACGTCGCGCGCAACCTTGACGCGTGGTATGTGGCGTTCGGGGCAAAGCCCGGCGAAGCGCTCTATCTCGCCCCCGACGAGCGCATCAAGGTCTGGTGACGCGCGCCCGACGCGGGAAGCTCGCTCGAGGAACCACCACTGCTGCTCACGTCATCCCCGCGAAAGCGGGGATGACGATGGTAAGAGGTGCAGCTAAGCCTCGTTCGCATCTAGCCGATGACGTCGGCCATCGTGTGGCGCCCGGGCGGCTTGCCCGCGAGCCAGGCGGCCGCGCGGACCGCGCCGTGCGCGAGGATATCGCGGTTTTCAGCGCGGTGGATCAGCTCGATCCGCTCGCCGTCGCCCGCGAGCAGGACGAGGTGGTCGCCTGCCGCCGATCCGCCGCGCAGCGCCGCGAAGCCGATCGCGCCCGTTGCCCTTGCCGCCCCGACACCGTCGCGCACAGTTGTCCGCACCGCCGCGAGCGTCGTGCCGCGACCCTTCACTGCTGCCGCGCCGAGCGCGAGCGCGGTTCCCGACGGCGCATCGCGTTTGTCGCGGTGATGCAGATCGAGGATCTCGATGTCCCAGTCCGGGAGGCGCTTCGCCGCCGCCTCGACGAGCGCGGCGAGGACGGTAACGCCGATGCTGGTGTTCGCAGTCTGCAGGACCGCAATCTCGCGCGCGGCGCGGTCGATCGCGGCGTGGTGCCGCGCCTCGAGCCCGGTCGTGCCGATGACGATCGCGGTCCGCGTCGCGCACGCCGCGTCGAGGTTGGCGTTGAGCGCGTCGGGGGTCGTGAAATCGACCATGACGTCGCATCGATGCGCCAGCGCCGAAGGATTGGTGCAGATCGTGAGGCCATGGCCGAGCGGCGCGCCGATCGAGCGGTGTCCCGCGCGTTCGACCGCGCCGCCGAGGACGAGGCGCGGGTCGGCGGCGATCGCGGCAATGATCGCCTGCCCCATCCGTCCGCCTGCGCCGATTACGCCGATGCGTATCATATCGCTCTGTCCCGTAACGCACATTCGCCGTAGATTGCACTGTGGCACGATTCGGGCGGGCAACAGAAATCGAGACTGCGCGCGGAAACGACGCTCTCCCGAGGTATGACTTCGCGCCTCCCCCCGAGTCCGACGACCGCCTCACCGACGAATTCGGTCGGTTGTCCGCGCTGCGTCGGTACGACCTGCTCGACACCGCGCCCGAGCTGGCGTTCGACCGGATCACGGCGCTCGTTCGCGCCGTCCTCGAGGTGCCGATGGCGGCGGTGTCGCTGGTCGATAAAGATCGGCAATGGTTCAAGTCGCGCGATGGCATCGACCTGACCGAGACGACGCGCGAAATCTCGTTCTGTACGCACATGATCGCGGCGCGTTCGCCGTTGATCGTCTCCGACGCCCGGCTCGATCCGCGCTTCGCCGACAATCCGCTGGTGGTCGAACCGCCGTACATCGTCAGTTACGTCGGCGTGCCGTTGATCAGCCGCGAAGGCTATAACCTCGGTTCGGTGTGCGCGCTCGACCGGGTGCCGCGCGAGTATTCGGCGGCGCAGATCGACCTTCTGGTCAAGTTCAGCGCGCTGGTCGTCGATGCGTTCGAGCTTCGGCTGATCGCGACGCATGACCATCTTACCGGTGCGCTCAGTCGCCGGGCGCTGATCGGCGAGGCCGGGCGGGCGATCGCGCGACGCGCGCGCGACGGCGCGCAAGCGGCGCTCCTGCTGTTCGACCTCGACCATTTCAAGTCGGTCAACGATCAGTACGGCCATGCTGCGGGCGACATCGTGCTCGAAGCGGTCATCGCTTGCTGTCATTCGCTGCTCCGCGCGACCGACGTCATCGGGCGGGTCGGCGGCGAGGAATTCGCGGTGATCCTGCCGGGTCGCGATGCGGCAGCGGCGATCGTCGTCGCCGAACGGTTCCGTGCCGCGATCACCCGGGTCACCGTCGCCTTCGACCCCGGGCTGTGCGTGACTGCGAGCTTCGGAGTCGCACCGCTGACCGATGCGATCGCCACTACCGACGAGTGGCTCGACGTCGCCGACACGGCGCTGTTCTCGGCCAAGCATGGCGGTCGCAACCGCTGCTTCCAGGCCGACGCCGCCGCCTGACGCGTGGCCGGGATCCGCCATATCGTCATCCTGACCGGGGCCGGCATTTCGGCCGAAAGCGGCGTGCCGACGTTTCGCGGCCACGACGGGTTGTGGGAGGGGCACCGGGTCGAGGATGTCGCGACCCCGCAGGCGTACCGCCGCGATCCCGTCCTCGTCCAACGCTACTACGACGCGCGCCGGGCCGCGCTCGCCCGGGTCGCGCCGAACCCGGCGCACGACGCGCTCGCCCGGCTCGATCGCGACTGGCGGGGCGAGTTGCTGATCGTCACCCAGAACGTCGACGACCTCCACGAGCGGGCGGGCGCGAAGCGGCTGGTCCACATGCACGGCGAGCTCAAGTCGGCGCTCTGCGGCCGCTGCGGCGCGGCGAGGGCGTGGGACACCGACCTGTCGGGCGCGGCACCATGCGGCTGCGGCGGCACGCTCCGCCCCGACATCGTCTGGTTCGGCGAGCTGCCGTATCACATGGACCGGATCGACGCCGCGATCCGCGCCTGCGACCTGTTCGTCTCGATCGGCACGTCGGGGGCGGTCTACCCGGCGGCCGGCTTCGTCGATGCGGCGGCGCACGCAGGCGCGCGGACGCTCGAACTCAACCTCGACCCGTCGGCCGGAACCGCGGTGTTCGACGCGGCGCGCCACGGACCGGCGGGGACGCTGGTCCCGGCGTGGGTCGACGAGATCCTCGCACGCCGGCCGACGCCGCCGCGTTAATCGAGCGCCGCCTCGATCCGCTCCATGTCGGCATCGCTCAGTCCGAAATGATGCCCGACTTCGTGGACGAGCACATGGGTCACCAACGCCTCGAGCGTCTCGCCCGTCTCGCACCACTCCTCGAGCAGCGGGCGGCGGTACAGAAAGATAATATCGGGAAGCGCGCCGGTCGGCTCGTCGCCCTTCATGCCGACGTGGCGACCCTGATACAGGCCGAGGATGTCGAATTCGGTTTCGAGGCCCATTTCGCGCATCACGTCGGCGTCGGGAAAGTCCTCGACGCGGAGCAGCACAGGGCCGAGCCAGTCGCGAAAGCGGTCGGGCAGTCGCTCGACCGCCGCCTGCGCCAGCGCGTCGATGTCGGCGAGGCTCGGCGGGGTTTGACCTTCGCGCATCGCGGTCGGCATAACCCGGGTGCCGCCATTCGCCAAGGAGCTAGCCCGTGATCCCGAAGCTAATCGACGCCGAAATCGCGCTCGCGCTCGAAGCCCTCCCCGGCTGGAACCGCGACGGCGACGCGATCGTCCGCGCGTACAAGTTCGCCGACTTCACCCACGCGTTCGCCTTCATGACGCGCGTCGCGCTGCTCGCCGAAAAGGCCGATCACCACCCCGAATGGTCGAACGTCTACAACAAGGTCGACGTTCGGCTGACGACGCACGAAGCGGGCGGGCTCACCCGCCGCGACGTCGACCTCGCCGCGGCGATTGACGCCTAGCCGCAGCGCTCAGCTGATATCGTCGGTCGGTGCGCTGGGGCCGTTCTTCTTGATCGATTCGATCGCGTTCATCGCCGACGCCTTCGACGCATAGCCCTCGGTCGAGAACATGACCTCGCTGTTGTATTTGAAGCGGACGCGGAACTCGCCCGCCTTGTCCTTGTAGACCTCGAACTTGTGCGCCACGGCAAAGCCTCCCCTGCGGTTGTCTGTCGCATGATCGGCACGGCGGGTGCCCGAGTCAACCGATCAGCCCGGCGGCTTCACGGCAGCAGCGCGTAGATCACGCACGCCGCTTCGGTAAGCACCACGACCGGGGGCTGGAGCGTGACCTCGACCATCCTCGTCGTATCGATCGACGGCGGCGGCGGCGCGGGGGCCGGGGCGACGAAACGCATCTGCCGCGCCTCGGCCTGATCGAACCCTGCCGGCCGTTCGACCGTCACCGCCTGCGTGCCGCTCAAATAGCTCGGCCAGCCGGCCAGTACCTGTGACCGGCAGACGCTGCCGCTCGGGTCGACGATCTTGGCCGCTCCGCGATGGCCGCCGCTCGCGTCCGCGCCTTCCTTGGCGCGCCGGGCGGCGTCGCGGACCGCCTCGGTCGCGAGCCAGGTCTTGGTCGCGTTGTCGGCCTCGAGCGTGAAGTCGATCGCATCGATGCTCGTCGGGCGCGCGGCGACGACGCTGCGGTAGGCGCGTTCGAGCAGCGCGGTGTCGCGGACCGTGATCGACAGGATCGCGGTGACTTCATAGCGGTCGATCTTGTCGGCGCGCTCGTTGTCGACCATCGCCCCGTCCTTCTGGCGATATTGTTCGTAAAGCGGACGCGTGGTGAAGCTCGTCGTCAACTGGACCCGGTCGGCCCCGAGCGCGCGCAGCGTCTGGTCGAGTTCACGCGCGCGCTTCGCCGCCGCCGTCGTCGCGTCGGCGGCGGTGCGTTCGACCGCGCCGAAGCGGGCGCGGAAGCGCGCACGGTTGGCGGGCAACTCGACGCGGACCATGCCGGTCGACGCGATCACCGGCTCGCGCAGCCACCACGGCGCGGGGATATAGCGCTGGCCGATCTCGGCGGGCGGGACCTGCGCCAGCGCCGGAGCGGCGGTCGCGAGCACTGCCGCAAGGGCCAGCGCGCGTCTCACCGCGGGGCCATGCGGATCGCGCCATCGAGGCGGACGTCCTCGCCGTTGAAATACGAATTGCGGCACATCTCGAGCGCAAGGCTCGCGTATTCGGGGGCATGGCCGAGGCGCTTGGGGAACGGGACCGACGCCGCTAGCGCGTCCTTCACCTTGTCGGGCGCGCCCTGCATCAGCGGCGTGTTGAAGATGCCGGGCAGGATCGTGTTGACGCGGATGCCCTCGCCCATCAGGTCGCGCGCGATCGGCAGCGTCATGCCGACGACGCCGCCCTTCGACGCGCTGTACGCCGCCTGCCCCATCTGGCCGTCCTCGGCGGCGACGCTCGCGGTGTTGACGATGCAGCCGCGCTCGCCGTCGGCCATCGGCTCGAGCGTCAGCATGCCCGCCGCCGCCTTGGCGATGCACCGGAAGGTGCCGATCAGGTTGATCTGGATGATCATGTTGAACGCATCGAGCGGGAAGTGCTTGATCTCGCCGGTCTCGCGGCTGCGGCTTGCGGTCTTGGCGGCGTTGCCGGTGCCGGCGCAATTGATCAGGATCCGCTCCTGGCCGTGGTGTTCGCGGGCGCGGGCGAAGCCGGCATCGACGTCGGCGTCGCTCGTCACGTCGACCTTGCAGAACACGCCGCCGAGATCGGCCGCGACTGCCTCGCCCTTGGCCGCGTCACGGTCGAAAATCGCGACCTTGACGCCCGCCGCCGCCAACGCGCGCGCGGTCGCCTCGCCGAGCCCGCTCGCGCCGCCGGTGACCACCGCCGCACAGCCGTTGAGTTCCATGCTTGTCGCTCCACAGAGGTTCGCCGCTTTATGCCCGGGTCAGGTGTCGGGGGCCAGCGTCGTCTTGCGCGACCGGGCGACCTGCGCCTCGCGCACCGCGAGATAGATCGTCGCGCCAAGGATGATCGCGCCGCCGCCGAGGGTGAACACGTCGTAGTGCTCGCCGAATAGCGTGATGCCGCCCAGCGTGATCAGGCCGAAGCGGACGAAGTCGTACGGCAGCACCGCCGACGCTTCGGCGAGCGCGAAAGCGTTGGCGAGCGCGATTTGCCCGACCGCCGCGAGCACGCCGATCCCGGCGAGCAGCGCCCAGGCGGTGGGTGACGGCCAGCTCCAGACGAACAGCGCGACGATGAGCGACGGCGGGGCCATCAGGATGAACGACCACGCGGCGACCGCGCGCGGGTCGTCCTTGCCGACCAGCGCGCGGATCGCAACGTACGACAATGCGGTCGCCACCGCCGATACCATCGCCGCCGCAATCCCGGGGGTCAGCGGCAACGCGCCGGGGCGGACGACGACGAGCATGCCGACGAAACCGACCGCGAGCGCCGCCCCGCGCCGGATGTGGATGCGCTCGCCGAGGAACAGCGTCGCGCCGACGGTCGCGAATAGCGGCGCGGTGTAGTTGATCGCCAGCGCGGTCGCGAGCGGGGCGTTGGCGACCGCGTAAAAGGTGGCGAGCGTCGCGACGACCCCCGACGCGGCGCGGCGCAGGTTGGGCAGCGCGCGGGTGCGGTCGATCAGACCGGGCGTCCGCAGCAGCATCGGCGTCAATGTCGCCAGCCCGAACAGATTGCGGAAGAACACGATCTCGAACGGGTGGACGGTGCGGCTGGCGACGCGAATCACCATCCACATCACCCCGAAGGCGATGCAGCTGACGAGCATCCACGCGACGCCGCGGGTGGTGGGGGAGGGGGCCATGCGGGTGGCTTAGTCGGGAAGGGCGTCACGGCAAAGGCATCCGCTGCCGCCCGATCCTCCCCGCGAAACCGGGGAGGATCTCAGCCGTCGAGCATCCGCGACAGCTGCGCGACGTCGGCATCGAGCTCGCGGTCGGCCGCGCGGAGTTCGTCGATCCGCTTGACCGCGTGCATCACCGTCGTGTGGTCGCGGTTGCCGAAGCGCCGCCCGATCTCGGGGAGCGAGCGCGGGGTCAGTCGCTTGGCGAGGTACATCGCCACTTGCCGCGGGCGGGCGATCTCGCGCGCGCGGCGGGCGGAGAGCAAATCGGTCATCTTGACGTGGTAATAATCGGCGACCCGGCGCTGAATCTCCTCGATCGTCACCTTCTTCTCGTGCGCGCGAAGCAGGTCGGCGAGCGTCTCGCGGGTGAAGTCGATCGTCACCGGCCGGCCGACCAGCCGCGCGTAGGCGATCGTCCGGTTGAGCGCGCCTTCCAGTTCGCGGACGTTCGACGTGATCTTGCGCGCAAGGAAGTCGATCACCTCGTCGGGCACGGTCAGCGTCGGGCCGAGCGCGTCCTTCAGCCCCGCCACCTTGGCATGGAGGATGTTGAGCCGCAGCTCGTAATCGGCGGCGTTGATGTCGGCGACGAGCCCCCACGCCATCCGGCTGAGAATCCGGTCCTGGATGCCCTCGAGGTTCTGCGGGGACCGGTCCGAGGTGATGACGAGCCGCTTTCCCGCGCTGATCAGCTCGTTCATCGTGTGGAAGAATTCTTCCTGCGTCGATTCCTTGCCGGAAATGAACTGGACGTCGTCGACCATCAGCAGGTCGACCGAGCGCAGCCGCTGCTTGAAGGCGATCGTGTCCTTGGCGCGCAGCGCGGCGAGGAAGTCGACCATGAACTTTTCGGCCGACAGATACGCGACCTTGGCGTCGGGCGCGCGCGCGCGAAGCTCGCCGCCGATCGCGTGCATCAGGTGCGTCTTGCCAAGCCCGGTGGTGCCGTGGAGGAACAGCGGGTTGAAGCTGATCGGCCCGCCGTCGGCGAGCGTCTTGGCGGCGTTGTAGGCAAGCTCGTTCGACTTGCCGACGACGAAGCTGTCGAAACTGTAGCGCGGTTCGAGCGGCAGGCCGATGCACGCCGTCGGCGCGGTCGCGACGGCCGGGGCCGCGAATACCGGCGCGGGCGGCGCCAGGTCGATGCCCCGTGCCCCCGGGACGACGGTCAGCACGACGTGACGGATCGCCGGGAGCTGCACCGCCCACTGCGCCCGCAGCCGATCGAGGAAGTGGTTGGCGATCCAGTCGGCGAGGAATGGCGTCGGCAGCGCGAGCCGCACCGCATCGTCCTCGACGCCGAGCAGCGCGATCGGCCTGAGCCAGTTGTCGAAGGTCCGCGCGCCGCATTCGTGGCGCAGGGCGACGCGAACCGCTTCCCATGCCCGGCCGATGTGCCCGTCGTCAGCGGCGATTTCATCATCCGAGGGGCCGGGAAAGGACCAGTTCGTCGCCATGAAGTTCCGCTCATCCTCCCCGCCTGGCCGCTTTTGGCGGCATATTTGCACTCGTCGCAGACGCACGTTCGCACCCCGCGGGAAACGCGCTTTCGCGCGTGACCGGCGACCCGAATCGCTTTCCTGAAAGTTGGGACAACCCCCTCGGCAAGGCTGCCGAAGCCGCCACTAACCACCGCCGCCGAGCCCGATCAAGGGCCGAAAATTTGATCGGAAGCTAATAAATCCGTTGACACGGAAACCCGCCAAAATGGCGAAGAAGCGGTGAAACGATTGTTTTTCAATGACCAGACGATGACGGTTACATTACAGCCGAGTCGCAGCCGAAATGCCAAGTGATTGACGTCAAACGCAGCGAAGCCGCCCGACTCGGGCGGCTTCGCTGTCATATGACAAAGCGGCAATCGCGCCGCCGATCGATTACCCGAGCGCTTTGACCCGCTTCGCCAGCCGCGAGATTTTACGAGCGACGGTGTTCTTGTGCATCACTCCCTTGGCGACGCCGCGCATCAGCTCGGGCTGCGCCGCGAGCAGCGCGGCCTTGGCCGATTCGGCGGTGCCGCCGTCGAGCGCCGATTCGACCTTCTTGACGAAGGTCCGGATGCGGCTGACGCGCGCCTTGTTGATGTCGGCGCGGCGGTCGTTGCGCCGGATGCGCTTTTCGGCCTGAGGGGTATTCGCCATTCGCTTGCCTTCAAGTCTTGGTCGACAGGCGCAACGCGGCCCCGTCGGGAGAGCGCGCCTGTTATAGCGGCGCACGCCGCGGGTCAAGCTCAGCGCTGGCGCTGGCGGCAATAGAAGGTCGAGCGTCCACCCTGGACGATTCGCTCGACGACCCCCCTGCCGTCGGGGCATGGCTCGCCCTCGCGCCCGTAGACGCAGAACGACTTCTGGAAGTAGCCGAGGGTGCCGTCGACCTGGACGTGATCGCGGAGCGACGATCCGCCCGCCGCGATCGCCGCGTTGAGTGTCGTGTGGATCGCGGGGACGAGACGCGTGAGCTTTGCCGCCGACACGCTCCCCGCCGTGCGGCGCGGGTCGATCCCGGCGATATAAAGCGCTTCGCACGCGTAGATGTTGCCCAGTCCCGCGACGATTCGCTGATCGAGGAGGAGCGGCTTGATCGGCGCGGCACGACCGGCGAACTTCGCCTTCAGGTACGCCGGGGTCAGCCCGGGGCCGAGCGGTTCGGGGCCGAGCGCGGCGAAGGCGGGATAGGCGGCAAGGTCCGGCGTCGGCTCGAGGTCGAGCGAGCCGAAGCGCCGGGCGTCGTTGAACGCGACGCGGTGCCCGTCGCCGGTGGTGAAGACGACATGGTCATGCTTGCCGACCGTGTCGGGGTCGAGCCGCATCCGCCCCGACATGCCGAGGTGGAAAATCAGCGTGTCGTCGCGGTCGGTCGCGATCAGCCCGTATTTGGCGCGCCGCTCGATCCCAGTGACGGTCGCGCCGACGAGCCGCTGGACGAGCCCCGGCGGAAACGGCCAGCGCAGTCCGTCGCGATGGAGGTCGACGCGGGCGAGGCGCCGCCCGACGAGAACCGGGCGCAGGCCGCGAACGACGGTTTCGACTTCGGGAAGTTCGGGCATCGCCACGCGGCATATGGCGCGTTTGCGGCGCTGCCAACCCTCGGCTACGAACCGGGGCATGAACGAGCCAATGCACAACACGGTCAGCTACGGCTTCGAGGAAGTCGCCCCGGCGGAAAAGACGCGGCGCGTGACGAGCGTGTTCGAGCGCGTGGCGAAGCGCTACGACATCATGAACGACCTGATGTCGGGGGGGCTCCACCGCGGCTGGAAGGACGAATTCGTCCGCATGGTCAAACCACGCGCGGGGGAGCGCGTCCTCGACATGGCGGGCGGCACCGGCGACATCGCCTTCCGGCTGGCGGCCAAGGGCGCGAGCGTCACCGTCGCCGACATCAACCCGGCGATGCTCGACGTCGGGCGCGAGCGGGCAGCCAAGCGGGGGATTGACGGGCCAACCGCCGACGGCGGCCAATCCAAACTAACCTGGGCGGAGGAGAATGCCGAGACGCTGAGTTTCGCCGATGCGAGCTTCGACGCGTATACGATCGCGTTCGGCATCAGGAACGTCACCGACAGTCCCGCCGCGCTGCGGTCGGCGCATCGCGTCCTCAAATACGGCGGGCGCTTTTTCTGTCTCGAATTCTCGACGACCGAATGGCCGGGCTTCGGCGAGATCTACGACGCCTATTCGCACCGCGTCGTACCGCAGATCGGCAAATATGTCGCCAAGGACGAGGAGGCATACCGCTACCTCGTCGAAAGCATCCGCCGGTTTCCGCCGATGGCCGACTTCGCGGGCATGATCGCCGCCGCCGGATTCACCCAGGTAGCGACGCGACCGATCCTCGGCGGGCTGGTGGCGATCCACAGCGGCTGGAAGGCGTGACCGCACCCGTCGTCCATGTCGCCCGACTGCTGCGCTGGGGACGGATACTGGCGCGTCACGGCGCGCTCCGCGAGGTCGAGGCGAGCCCGCTCGCGCCGCCCGCGCTGCGCCGGATCGCGCGGATCGCGCGGATCGGCACCGGGGCGCCCACGACGCCCGACTACGCGGGTGCGTTCGCCGCGCTCGGCCCCGCGGCGATCAAGCTCGGTCAGGCGCTGGCGACGCGTCCCGACTTCATCGGCATGGCGGCGGCAGCCGATCTCGCGCGGTTGCAGGACGCGCTGCCGCCGGTTGCTTTCGCCCGCGTCGCGGCGACGCTCGACGCCGAATTCGGCGCGCCGT
>JBBSFF010000018.1:0-13407 GCA_038238995.1 Sphingomonadales bacterium | reverse complement strand
TCGCCTGGTCGATGCCGAGTTCGAGCGAACTCAGCTGGGTGGCGTCGCCGACATGATTGGCAAAGACCTGATCGACCGAAATCGCACAGCGGATGTCAGTGCCCTCGGTCTGCCGAACGTGGGTCCCGGTCAGGAACGCCGGGCACGAGCGGCCGTGGCCGGCCGGCCGGTCGCCGAGCGCGGCGGCGCTCGGATGGCCAAGACCGGTAATGACGGTGACGCGCGCCCGGTGTGGTGCCAGCGGGTCGAGCGTCGGGGGCAGAACGAGCCGCGGGCCTGCCGCGGGACGATAGCGCTCCATCATCATCCCGTTGGGCGAATAAAATATCTGCAGGCGCTTCGGCCGCGACGCGATGTCGGCAGCCCGGGCCGACGGCATCATCGCCTCCATGAACGGCAGCGCGACCATCGTGCCAAGCCCCCGCAACATCGTCCGGCGAGCGAGCGGCGTCCGCAGGACGATCATGCCGCCGACCTCATTTCGCGGGCGTCTTGCGCAGGGTGAAGGGATCGCTCTTGACGATCCCTCTGATGATCGTCTGGATGCGATAGTCATCGGCTGCGGCGGCGGCTGCGATGCCACGCACCGTCGGCATGTCGTGCGCGTCGATTCCGCGGGCGAGCGCATAGGTCAACAGCCGTTCGGTGAAGGCGGCGGTAAATTCGCCGCGACGCGCGAGCAGTACCTGTTGCAGCCCATCAAGGCCGACAAAGTTCGGCCCCCCGGGCATCGTCGCCGACACGTCGATCGGCTGGCCGGCGTCGATCGTCCGGTACCCGCCGACCGCGTCGAAGTTTTCCAGCGCGAAGCCGAGCGGGTCCATCTTGACGTGGCAACTAGCGCAGGCGGGGCTGGTGCGGTGGAGTTCGAGCTGTTGCCGCGCGTTCAACGGATGACCGTCGTGCACCGTCACCAACGCGGGTACGTCGGGCGGCGGCGGCGGCGGCGGCGCCGCGAGCATATTGTCGAGGATCCACTTTCCACGCTTCACCACCGACGTGTGGTTGCCGTACGAAGTAACGGTCAGGATGCTCGCCTGCCCGAGCAGGCCGCCGCGGTGCGCCGCCGGGTCGAGACTGACGCGACGCATCGCGGGGCCGGTCACCCCGGCAATGCCGTAATGCTCCGCGAGGCGCTGATTGAGAAAAGTATAATCGGCGACGATGAAATCGAGGACGCTGCGATTGCTCCGGACCATATAGGCGAAGAACATCTCGGTCTCGCGCGCCATCGCGGCGCGCAGCCGTGAATCGAATTTTGGAAAAACGGCGATGTCGGGGCGCTGTTGATCGAGGTTGCGCAGATAGAGCCATTGACTGGCGAAATTGCTCGTCAGCGCCTCGGCGCGAGGGTCGGCGAGCATCCGGGAGATCTGCGCATCGAGCGCTGCCGGGGTATGCAGGCGGCCTTGCTCGGCGACCTTGAGCAAGGCGTCGTCGGGAATGCTGCTCCACAGGAAAAACGACAAGCGTGACGCGAGTTCGACGTCGCTGACCCGGTGGACGCTGCCGGGAACGCTGCCATTGGCATCCGCCTCGACGAGGAACAGGAAGTGCGGCGAGACCAGGATCGCTTCGACGGCAGCCTCGACGCCATGCTCGAAATCCGAAGCCGCGCGCTCGGCGGTATAGATTTGCAGCAAGGGTGCAAGGTCGGTTGCAGTTACGGGTCGACGATAGGCGCGGCGGGCAAGCGCGGCGACGATGCGCGTCGCGCACGGGACTTCCGCCGACGCGCTTGCGGGCGTGCACACGAAGATGCGGTCGCGGCTTGGCGTATGCGCGGCGCCGCCCGGACTGAAGGGCCCGGCGACGTCGATCTGGAGCACATCGCGCGGGAAGTTGCGCTGCGAATAGCGCGGCGACAGGCGATACGACGGGACGCTCAAATGCTTCACCCGGACTCCGTCGACCGAGACGTCGAGCGGCAGCATCGCCGGGGCGTCGGTCGGTAGCGGCACCTTGTCAAGGTCGTTGCGGACGGTTTGCACGCTCTCGTCGGGGGCCAGCTCGCGGCGGAACGACAGGCCGATGAGATGCGCGCCTGCCGCCAGCGGGACGCGAATGCTGACCTTGTCCTCGAGCTGACGGTCGGTTTCGTTGTTGGTGTTGGCGTTGAGCCAGCCGCTGATCTCGTAGACCGCATCATAGCGTGCATAATAGTCGAACGCGCCGCCGCCGCGCGATCCGAGCGGAAGGTCGTCGCTGGCGCGCTCGTTGTAGGCGGGACGGCCCGAGTTCATCACCGATCCGTCCTTCGGCACTTCGTACGAAGTAACGAACTCGCGGCGCGAGGTCAGTCCGGTCGCCAGCCGGCCGACCTTGCCGGCCACCGCGAGGTAGCGGTCCATCAGCGTCGGCGAGACACTGAGGACGTCGGCGATATTGTCGAAGCCGTAGCCCGAATTATCCTGGGGCAATTCGCGGCTGACATCGACCTTGAGCGCCAACAGATCGCGCACGGCATTGGCGTATTCGACGCGGTTGAGCCGCCGGAGCGTCGCCCGACCGGGGTCGGGATGCGCGGCGGCGCGCGCGTCGAGCGCGGTCTGGAGCCAGCCAGCGAACGCCGCACGCGACGGCGCGTCGGGTTGGAGCTTGGCGCGCGGCGGCATCTCGCCGAGACTGGTTCGGCGCAGAATCCGTTCCCACGTGTCGGAATGGGAACCATTGGCAACATCCGTGTCGCGCAGGTCGTCGAACGACAACGCCGCGACCTTGTCGATATCGTTGTGGCAGCTTGAACAATAGGTATCGAGCATCGCGGCGGGCTTCGCCGGGGCGGGTGTCGACCATATCAAGTGCGGCGCGGGCCGCGGCTGCGCACCGGAGGACGCCGCCGCGAACGCGACGAACGCCGCGCCGCCGAGCGACATCCACAGCGGCACGCGCATTCCAGACCAGCTTGGCATGGAGCGGTGGTATCGAGGTCGATCGAACCCGTCCATTGCCGATATCTCGACAGCAGAACCGGAAAATGAGCGAGCCTGCAGCGGCGTGACCCGCCCTTGCTGCCGATTCCGCCCAGCGCCGCGCGGACATCCCGGCAGTCGGACTATTATGCGGCGATCGGCACGTCGCCCTGAATCAGTCCGCGGTGCAGGATCCGGTCGCCGATGACGTGGCGGTGGTCAGCGCGGTGCATCGTTGCCCGATTATCCCACAGGACGATGTCGCCGGGCCGCCATATATGCGTCAAAAGACCGGCACCACGGATGCTGCGCTCATAAAGGAGCCGAATGATTCGCGCCGAAGTCGCGTCATCGACACCGCTGAGCGCCGAACAACGCTCCGGCGTCGACAAAAACAGAGCGATTTCGCCAGTGACAGGATGCCGGGCGAGCAGTGGGTGCCGCACGTGGCGGTCGAGGCCCTCCGCTTGCCGAACACCGTGGCGCACGGTTCGCCCCCGAAGCCATTCACGGACGCGCGTCGGCAGGTCCGCAGCAGCGCGGACCTGATCGCTGAACAGCGTGCTGCCCCCCGCGCCGGGCACCGTTACCGCACGCAACGCGCCGAAGCTGGGTGGGCACGGTATGTAGCTCGTGTCGGTGTGGAAGACGCTTCGCGGGGGCGTGGTGCGGCCGACGTTGGACACGATGTTGAGGTCATTCGCGGCCGGGACGGGGGCCTCGCCGTCGGTAAAGGTTAGCTTGCCGAACCGCGCGAGGAACCGCACGAAATCGCCGTCGCTCGCGGTTAATTGACCGCGGATGACGACGACGCGGTGGCGGACTGCGAGGTCGAGTATCGTCGCCACGTCGGTCGCCGATGCCGACGCGATCTCAGCGTTGATGACCTCGACGCCGAACGGCTGCAAGTATCGCGGCCCCATCAGGGTCGATCGAGCATCGCGAGGACGCGGGCGTCAATATGGGAATCGCCAGCCAGCGAGGCGAGCACCAGATCGGCCTGCCAGAAATCCTGCTGCGCCGTGATCGCGCCAGGGGTCGCGATCACGTCGATCCCGGCGCGCTTGGCCGACATCACGCTCGCTGCGGTATCCTCGACCGCCAGCGCATCCGGCGCCGTGACGCCGAGCGCCGCGAGCGCGGCGAGGTAGATGTCGGGCGCCGGCTTGCCGTTTTCGACGGTGGTGCGCGAGCCGATGAAGGCGAAATCGGAGGCTAGCAGGGCACTCCCCGCGACAGCAAAGACGGCGTCGATGTTGGGCTGATACGTCGTCGTCACGAAGGCGAGCTTCATCCCCCAGTCCTTCGCCAGCGCGACGAGATCGGCAACGCCGGGGCGAAGTTTGGCCCCCTCTGTCACCATTCGGGCGCAGGCGAGGTCAGTTTTCCGCGCGTGGATGCGGTCGATCGTCGCCTGCGGCAGGTCGACACCGGTCGCGGCAGCGAGGTGGACGATGCGCTCCTTGCCGCCGACCTGCTGGAGCAGATCGGTATAGGTGTCGCGGTCCCATTCCCACGTCAGACCGGCCTCGCGCATCGCGTCGTTGTACGCCCGGCGCTGGATGTCCGAGCTTTCGACCACCGCGCCGATCGATCCGAACATCAAGGTCGTCTTGGCCATGGTCGCGCTCCGGAAGTCGAGGGGTCGTGACGTAAAGATCGGGACGCGCCGTCGTTCCGCGTAGCCATGACGCAGGCGGCCGCCGCACCGCGCGGCGAGCCCGAACGATTGATACGACGCCGCGATGCCGGGGGCGCTAGTCCGCGGTCCAGCCGCCGTCGACGACGATGCTCGTGCCGGTCACGAGCGCCGATGCATCCGAAGCGAGGAACAGCGCCGCCCCCATCAAGTCCTCGACGGTACCGAGCCGCCCGAGCTTGATTCGGGCAAGCACCGACGCCTTGAACGCCGGGTCGTCGAAGTACGGGCGCGTCATCGGAGTCTCGATGAAGGTCGGCGCGATCGTATTCGAGCGGATGCCGTGCGCCGCGAGGTCGAGTGCGAAGGCCTTCGACATCCCCTCGAGCGCCCATTTCGACGCGCAGTACAGGCTTCGGTTGGGGCCGCCGACGTGCCCCATCTGGCTGCCGATGTGTATCAGGCTGCCGGGCTTGCCCGCGGCGAGCAGCTGCGCGACGCACGCCTGCGCGACGAAGAATGTCGCCTTGACGTTAAGGTCGAGCACCGCGTCATAGTCGGCCTCGGTCACCGATTGCATCGGCTTCGGGCGGTTGGTCCCGGCGTTGTTGACGAGGATGTCGAACGCCGGGCGGCTCGCGAAGAACGCCGCCACCCCGGCGAGATCGGCCACATCGAGCCGCGCCGCCTCGGCGTTCCCGCCTTCGGCGACGATTGCCGCTGCCACGGCCGCAATCTCGTCCGCTGACCGCGCGACGAGGGTCACCGCCGCGCCCGCCTGCGCGAGCGCGGCAGCGAGAGCGCGGCCGATGCCGCGCCCCGCCCCGGTGACGACCGCGCGGCGGCCATCGAGACCTAAGCTCGGCGTGCGCGGCAGGATGACCGGATCGGTCATCGCGCCGCCGTGCGTGGGGTCAGCGGGTTAGGCAACGCCTCGACCTTGCCGGCATAGGGCACGTTGCGATGGCCGTAGCGGCGGACCCGGATATTGGCTTGCTCGCCGTGACCGGCAAAGCCCTCGAGCGCGCACAGGCGGCTGCAATAGCCGCCGATCATCGCGGACGCCTCGTCGGTCAGCACGCGCTGGTAGGTGCACGTCTTGAGGAACTTGCCGACCCACAGTCCGCCGGTGTAGCGCGCGGCCTTTTTCGTCGGCAGCGTGTGATTGGTCCCGATCACCTTGTCGCCGTAGCTGACATTGGTCCGCGCCCCAAGGAACAGCGCGCCGTAATTGGTCATGTTTTGGAGGAAGTAATCGGGGTCGCGCGTCATCACCTGTACATGCTCGCTGGCGATCTCGTCGGCGATGCGGACCATCTCGGCGTCGTCGGCGGCGACGATGACCTCGCCAAAATTGTCCCACGCCCGCCGCGCGATATCGGCGGTCGGTAAGATCGTCAGCAGCCGCTCGACCTCGCGCATCGTGTCCTCGGCGAGGCGGCGCGACGTCGTCAGCAGGACGGCGGGCGAATCGGGCCCGTGCTCGGCCTGACCAAGCAGGTCGGTCGCGGCGAGTTCGCCGTCGCAGCCAATCTCGTCGGCGATCACGAGCGTCTCGGTCGGCCCGGCGAACAGGTCGATGCCGACACGCCCGAACAGCTGGCGCTTCGCCTCCGCGACGAAGGCGTTGCCGGGGCCGACGAGCATGTCGACGGGCGCCATGCTCGGCGTCCCCAAGGCCATTGCGCCGACCGCCTGGATGCCGCCGAGGCACCAGATTTCGTCGGCCCCCGCCATCTGCTGCGCCGCGACGATCGCGGGCGCGGGCCGCCCGGCGAACGGCGGCGCGCAGGTGACGATCCGCGCGACTCCGGCGACCTTGGCGGTGATCACGCTCATGTGCGCCGACGCCAGCAGCGGGTATTTGCCGCCCGGGACGTAGCAGCCGGCGGCGTTGACCGGCAGGTGTTTGTGTCCGAGCACGACCCCGGGAAGCGTCTCGACCTCGACATCGGTCATGCTGTCGCGCTGGATTTGCGCGAAGTTGCGCACCTGCCGCTGCGCGAACTCGATATCCTTCAGGTCCTGCCCCGACAGCTGATCGATACACCCCTGGATTTCGTCCGCCGTCAGCCGGTACGAATCGCGGTCCCAGCCGTCGAACCTGACGCTCAGTTCGCGTACCGCCGCGTCGCCGCGCGTCGCGATGTCGGCAAGGATGCCCTCGACCGTGTCGCGCACCTTGCGGTCGTTCTCCGCCTTGGCCTCGGCGGTCGCGCCGCGCTTGAGGTATTCGGCCATGTCAGCTCCTGTTGGTTGCGGCGGCGAACACGTCGATGCCGAGTTGATGCAGCACGTCGGGGATGTCGATCATCACCCAGTTCTCGGCCAGCATCCCGCCGGCGACGCTCCAGAAATCCATGACGCGCATCGTGATCGCGTGGTCGCTGGCGGGGAGACCGAGCCAGCCGCCGCCCCGGTGCGTCGCGGTGATGCTCGGCCAGCCGGTCGAAGCGACGAAATTGCCGTTGCCGAAACGGGCGCGGTGATTGCCGCCGAGGCGGTCGGGAAACGCAGCGAGGAACGGGCCCGCGTGCCCGCGCTCGTAGTCGGCGAAGCCACGGAAGCTGCCGATCGGGCCCGGACCGAACCACCAGAAATTCTCGGCGAAATAATCGCGCATCCGCATCGTCGCGAGCGATCCGTCGAACTTCTTGAGGCCATCGATCATCTGTTCGACGATCCCGAGGCCGGCCGCGCCGTCGCCGGCGGGCCAGATGCCCCCGCCCGCGATCGGCGGCGGCGCGATCAGGTCGGGGCCCAGCGGCGCGGCGAGCGGCCACACCCCCGCCTGCAGCATCAGCGACGGCAGGTCGACGAGCACGAGCGTTTCGACGACCCGCCCTTGCGACCAGCGCTGGAAGCAGCCGAAGCGGAGGAACGCGACGCGCCCGGTCGGTGCGATCCCGAACAGCTGCGCCGCGAACACCCCGCCTAGATGCCCGCTCGACGCGGTCCAATCGCCGTCGTCGAAGCGCCCGCGCATCGCGATGTCGACGCGTACCTCGTAATCGGGCAGCGCGGCGGCCAGCGGCGCGAGCAGTTCCCGCGCGACGAACGCCGCGCCCGACCCGCGCTCGACGGGGCGAAACGCGTCGAGGCTGTGGCCTGGCGCGAGGCGATCGAGCGCGTCGGGGGCGAATATTCCGCGCGGATCGGTGTTTGAGCTTACATTCACCATCGCATCTTATTGACTGCGAATGCAAAAAGCTGCAACCGCGTATTCGCGCCAAGGAGATGCCGGTGAACGCTGTGATGACGCGATCGCGCTGGACGGTCGAAACGATGTCGGCCCGCGTCGTGCGCTACGCCGATCTGAAGCCGTGCTACAACGCCTTCATCGACACCCGGTCGCCGGGATCGGAGGCGAAGGAGAATTTCACGATCATCGGGCCGGGCGTCTCCGAAAATCCCGATCAGCACGTCCACATCACCGAACCGCACGGCTTCAACATCGGCGGCGCGCGCCAGCCCCCCGACTGTATCAATTCGCAGCACAGCCACGACACCGCCGAGGTGTTCGTCGTCCACACCGGCACCTGGCGGTTCGATCTCGGCGAGGACGGCGACGATGCGCGGGTCGTGGTCGGCCCGGGCGACGTCATCTCGTTGCCGACGAAGATGTTTCGCGGCTTCACCAATATCGGCGACGGCAGCGGGTATCTGTTCGCGGTGCTCGGCGGTGACGATCCGGGCAAGGTGCTGTGGGCGCCCAAGGTGTTCGACATGGCGGCGGACTACGGGCTGGTCCTGCTCGAGAACGGACAATTGATCGATACCGTCGCCGGCCAGGCGGTTCCGGCCGACGCGAAGGCGATGCCGCGGACGAGCGCCGAACAGGCGGCGGCGCTCACCCGCGCGAACGCGCACGACGCCGAGCGGCTGGTCTGGCGGGCGAAGGCCGGCCAAGGCTCCACATCGGTGATCGGCGAGACAGCTCCGCTCGACTGGCCGCACCCGTTCACTCTCGACCGCCTCGACCTGACCGGTAGCGCGGAGGAAGCAACGACTCCGGGGGTGCCGGAAGTCGTCTTCGTCCAGTCCGGCAGGCTCGCCGTCGCGTGGGATGGGGGCGAACTGACGCTTGACGCAGGCGACACGATGACGATGCCGGTCGGGCTCGAGCGGCGATTGTCGGGCGACGCGGTCGTCTACCGGGTCGGCGGTTGACCCGCCCTCACGCCGCCGCGCGCCACAGATTGCGGCTCGCCAGCGCCGCACCCTCGGCGAGCGCGCCGAGCTTGGCATAGACGATGTCGGGATCGACCGCGCCGAAACCGGCGAAGGTCGAGAAGCCGCAATCGGTGCCGCCGATCACCCGATCGCGCCCGACGATGTTCGCGAAGCGCTCGATCCGCTCGGCGACGACGCGCGGATGCTCGACGAAGTTCGTCGTAGAATCGATGACACCGGGGATCAGGATCTTCTCGTCGGGGATCAGGTCGACCATCTCGACGAAGTAATTCCAGTCGTGCTGGTGGCGCGGGTTCGACGTTTCGAACAACAGCCCGGCTGGCTTGGCCATCATCAGCGTCGGCAGGATGACGCCCATCTCGACGTCGTGCGTATGCGGCCCTTCGTAATTCCCCCAGCAGACGTGCATCCGGACACGGTCGGCGGGGACGTTGCGCAGCGCGTAGTTGAGGACGGCGACATGCTGCCCGATCAGGGTCAGGTAATCGGCGTCGCTGCGGTCCTTGTACATCATGTGCCGCCCGAGGCCGAGGTCGGGCGAATCGAGCTGTAGGATCAGCCCCGCCGCGACGATCGCCTCGTATTCGGGCCGCATCGCCTCGGCGAGCGCCTCGAGATACGCATCCTGCGTCGGATAATGTTCGTTTGGCTGGAACAGCGCGATGACACCGGGCGACGCAGCGTTCATGAACCCGCCGACCGGATGGTGCGCGGCGAGCGCGGCCGCCATGTGTTTCAGATCCTCGTCGAGCGGCGCGAGCGATTTCGACGCGACCGGGCCGACACATTTGGGTCGGCGATACGTCGGCGTGCCGCCGCCCTTGCTCTGGCGTTCGAGGAATACGGGAAAATCTTCGAGATCGGCAGGCGGCGTGCGCGGGCTGTCGCCGTCGAAGCCGGTGATTCGGTCCTTGATGTACGTTGCGTAACTGATCTTCGACATTTCGCCGTCGCTGACGAGGTCGATGCCCGCCGCGACCTGCCGGGCGATCACGTCGTCGACCGCCGCGCCGATCACCGCGCTGAATCGCGCGGCGTCGACGGGTTCACCGCGCTCGGCGGCGAAGACGAGGTCGGTGACCGCCGCCGAGCGCGGCAGCGACCCGACATGCGTCGTCAGAATGCGGTCAGTCATGCGAGTTCCTTCTCGGTAAGCCAACGGTCGATCCGGGTGGCGAGCGCCGACGAACCCTCAAGCGGGAGCATGTGCCCGGCTCCCACGACGGTGAAGAAATCGGCGTCGGCGAGCCGCGCGGCCCAATCGGCATGCCATGCGGGCAGACAAAGCGTGTCCTCGTCGCCGCAGCCGATCAGCACCGGCACCGCGATCGCAGGCAGCGCGTTACGGCGATCGGCACGACAGCGCAACGCCTCGCTTTGCCGCGCGAAGACCTCCGGGCCGAGCCCCATTCCCATGTCGCGCAGCAGGTCGAGCAGCGCGACGTCGCCGCGATGCCGCGCGGCGAGGTAGTTGGGCTTGAGTTCCTCGACGAGGACGCGTTCGAGCCCGCCCGCGCGGACCTCGGCCTGCTGCGCCGGGCGCAGCGCAGCGCGATCGGGCAGGTCGGCGGTGGCGTTGTACCCGAGGAGCACGAGCCCCGCGATCCGCTCCGGCGCCTGACACCACATCTCGACCGCGACGATTGCGCCCATGGAAAACCCGATCGGCAGAAGCGGGCCGGGCACCGCGGCAAGCGTCCGTGCCGCCATCGCCGCGACGCTGTCGTCGCGTGTCAGGTCGGCATCGGCGACCGGGTTTGGCGTGTGCCGCCGCAGCATGTCGACGACCACGCCGTCGTCGCCGCGCCACAGTCGCGCATCGCACATGTTGCCGGGCAGCAGGACTGGGGTCACGCGCCGAGACCCCCGGCGATCTGGCGCAGCACCGCGAGCTCATCGAAGACCGTCGCATCCTCGACGATCGCGCCGCCGCGCATCCGGTAGTGCGATACCGCCATGATCAGCAGGTCGCGCCAGCTCGCTGGTCCCCAGACGCCCGCGCCGCGGTGCGTCCCCGCGAGCGACCAGCGCAGCGCCACCGCGACGTCGCCATGCGGCAGCGGGCGCGCGGCGACGTGCTCGAGCCGCCACGAGACGTCGTGCAGACACGCCCGGATCTGCGTCAGGCAGCCGATCCAGAAACCGCGGCCGACGCCATGCCGGTTCGACGGCCAACGGAGTTCGGCGGCCAGCGACAGCGCCGCGGCCGCATCGCCGTACAGATCATTGCGCCACGCCGTCCGCAGCATCGCCGCCGGACGCTCGGCCGGGTGCCCCGACGTAATGCAGACATCGTCTCCGGTTCGTGTCGCGGCAATCGCGGCGGCGCGCCAGCCGTGGCGGGCGGGGTCGCCCTCGCGGTCGGTCGCGGCCTGCGCCTGCGCCACCGCCCACGGGTCGCCGCCGACCTGCAGAACTCCGCGCAGATTGTCGCGCACCAGCCATTCCTCAGCGATTCGGTTTTCGCGACACAGGCAGTCGGCGATCGTCATCACGCCGTTGCCGACCATCGTCGCGGACCCGAGCAGCGCGTCGTCGCCGAGGTGCGTCGAGCGGCTGACGATGCGATGCGAACTGTAGAGTCCGGCTCCCTCGCCGTCCGATCCGTCGTCCGACCAGATCACGTCCTCGCCGATCAGCATCCGGTCGGGCGTCGCGCCGAGCGTCGTGATTGTGTTCTGCACCACCGCTTCGACCCCCGACACCGGCCCGGCAAGCGTGTGGATCGCGCAACCGGCGGCGTAATGCGTGCGACACAGACCGACGTTCTTCTCTTCCCAGATGCGGTGGGTGCAGCGGATGATATAATCGACGAAATCGCGGTAGACGGGTGCGTATCCCGGCAGCGCCTGCCTTCGCGGACCCGGCGCAAGCAGGTCGCCGATCGTGCGCCCCGCCGGCGACCGCACGTCAGGCAGGTCGTCCCAGGTCACGCGACCGCGGGTCGGGTCGCGGTCCGGACCCTGACCATCGTTTCCGGGATCATCAGCCAGACGATCCCGCCGAGCGCGAACCCCGCCACCGACAGCAGCATCGCGGTGCCGAGCCCAAATCGCTCGGCGATCGCGCCGGTGATCAGCGGCGCGGTCATCGAGATGATCCGGCCCCAATTGAAAATCGACATCGCCGTCGATCGGATATGCGCCGGATACAGTTCCGACAGCCACGGAGCCCACGCAACCGACGAGGTGATCATAAAACCCCAGGTGAAGCCACCCATCTGCAGCGCGAACGGCGCGTCGAGCACGGTCAGGTAGAGCAGCACGGCGGTAGCCCCGCCGAAAAAGCCGATGCCGGCGAGACGCCGCCCGAAGCGGTCGCTGAACCAGCCCCAGAAGAATGCGCCGAGCATTGCGCCGATAAATTGCCAATAGACGATGCGCGCGCTGACTTCGGGCGAGAAATGCTTGACGTCCTTGAGGTAGGTCGTGACCCAGCCGGCGAAGGCCTGATACGCGAAGAAATTGAGCCCGACGAGCAGGAACAGCAGGGCGGTCCGGCGGCGTAGCGCGGGCGTGAACAGTTCGACGATCGGCAGCTTGGTCCCGGGCGGCGCCTTCGTATCGCCACCCCATGGCCGCATGTGGCGATCGTCGGGCACGAGTACGAAGACTAGCGGCGCGATCAGCATCGGCGGTACCGCCGCCGCCCACAACAGCGAATGCCAGTCGTGCTGCCCGGTCGCCGTCCCCGACGCCCAGCCGAGCGCGATGATCGCGAGGTTGTAGGTCCCGTTACCGACCGCCGCGAGCTTACCCCGGATCGCCGACGCGAACAGCGACATGTATGTGCCGATCAGCACCGGGAAGATCGCGCCGAGGAAGAAGCCGAGCATAAAGCGTTGCGCGAGTAGCGCCGAATAGCTGGCGACGAACACCCCGCATGCGCCGAAGAAGCCGTAGCCGGCGATGACGACGAACAAGGTGCGGCGGCGGCCGACGCGGTCGGCGATCTGCGCGAGAACGATCGCTCCGACAAGCGCGCCGAGACTCTGGGCCGTGTAGGTCGAACCGGCCTGCGTCAGCGTCAGGCCGAGCTGCGCGCGGATCTGTGGGCGGAGGATGTCGACGGTGTTCCACGACCAGCCGTAGAAGAATTCGGCAATCATCAGAAATGCGAACGCGGTCCAGCGTCGCGCGGCGGAAATGTCCTCGGCGCGGATCAGTGCGCGTTCCGTCATCGCCTTCCCCTTCCGCTTTGGTTCGGACGATGGATGCAACCGCAGTCAATTGCAAGGCGGCGGCGGCCGGTTCGACCGGATCGACCAGCCTGGCTTCAGCTCGCGAAGCGCGCGGACGTGCCTTCGATGAATGCCCCGGCGAAGGTGCGGACTTCGGGCGGCAGGTCGGGGTCGGCGATGCGCTCCATCAGCATCGAGACCGCCGCCTCGGTCATGCGGCCTACCGGCTGGCGGATCGTCGAAACCCGGTAACTTGCCCACATCGCGGGCGCGACGCCGTCGAATCCGACGATCGAGAGGTCGTGCGGCACCCGAATGCCGAAGGTCTCGCGTGCGCAATCGATCGCGCCGATCGCCATCAGGTCGTTGGCGCAGATCAGCACGTCGGGCGGTGACTGGCGGAGCAGCAGGACAGCTTCCTTGAACCCCGATTCGTATGAATAGTCGCCATGCACCACCTCGGCGAAGGCGAGCCCATGCTG
>JBBSFF010000017.1:0-13463 GCA_038238995.1 Sphingomonadales bacterium | reverse complement strand
CTGGCGATCGAGGACGATGCCCTGAACCGCCGGGTAGTCCGCGATATGCTGATGGTTGCCGGGGTCGGCATGGACGAGGCCGACAGCGCCGAAAAGGGCCTGCGGATGATCGACGGAATGGAATTCGATGCGATCCTGATGGACCTGCGGATGCCCGGCATGGACGGCTTCGAGGCGATTGGCCTCATCCGGCAACGCCTTGATGCAAAAGCACAATTACCGATCATCGTGATTACCGCTGACGCCGCCGAGAACCTGCGCGAGCAATGCCTCGCGCACGGAGCGGACGAACTGCTGCTCAAGCCGGTGGCGATGGAGGAACTGTTCGACGCCATCGGCCGGGTCATCGCGTCGCGCTCCGACGGGTCGATGATGCTCTGAACACGCGCCCGCACGGGTACGCGCACACCATGCTCCACGGCGGGAACGGCCGCGACCAGTTGGCGATCAGTCACACGGTTCGGCCTCGCCCCGTCGCGTCTTCAGCCGACGCGGAACCGACCGTCGCCCACGACCAGCGTTAGCCCGCGTACCGCCGCGAACGCCGCGATCTCGCCCGCCGCCGCCGGATCGTCGCTGAGCAAGTCGACCACCGCCGCCCCGTCGCGCAGCGCGCGCGCGAGCCGCAGCAACGGCCACGGACAACGCAGTCCGCGGGCGTCGACGAGAAGCGGCTGGTCCACCATCGCGCGGCAGCATAGCATGGCAAAAACGCCGATGGGGAGATGCGCGCCGTGTTCCAGACCGATTTGCTCAAGGGCCAGAAAATCCTCGTCACCGGCGGCGGGACGGGACTCGGCCGGTCGATGTCGGCGGCGTTCATGGCGCTGGGGGCCGAAGTCGTCATCTGGGGTCGACGCGGCGCGGTGCTCGACGCGACGGCGGCGGAGCTGCGCGCCGAAACCGGCGGCACCTGCATCCCGATGGCGGTCGACATCAGGAACGGCGGCGCGATCGACGAGGCGATGCAGGCGGTCTTCGATGCCGGCCCGCTGACCGGGCTCGTCAACAATGCGGCGGGCAACTTCATCTCGCCGACCGAGGATCTGTCGCCGAACGCGTTCAACGCGATCGCGTCGATCGTCGCCGCCGGCACGTTCAACACCACGGTCGCCGCCGGCAAACGCTGGATCGACGCGGGGCTCAAGGGCTCGATCGTGTCGATCGTCGTGTCGTGGGTGTGGAACGGCGGGCCGTTCACCGTGCCTTCGGCGATGTCGAAGGCGGGCATCGCGGCGATGACACAGTCCCTCGCGGTCGAATGGGGGCCGAAGGGCATCCGCGCCAACGCGATCGCGCCGGGGCCATTTCCGACCAAGGGCGCGTGGGAGCGGCTGATGCCCGCGCCGTTGATGGAAAAGACCGGCGGCGGCATGGGCGCGCAGTCGATCCCGCTGCGCCGGATGGGCGAGCACGTCGAGCTCGCCAACCTTGCGGTGTTCCTGCTGTCGGGGCAGTGCGATTATCTGACCGGCGCGGTGATCCCGATCGACGGCGGGCAGTGGCTCGTGTCGAATGGCAACTTCAGCAACCTGACCGCGCTCGACGCCGACGACTGGCGCGGCATCAAGGCGGCGATCCAGGCGACCAACGCGACCGATCGCGCGGGGCGGACGGCGTAGCATCCTGACCTCCCCGCGACGCGGGTAGGGGGACCATCGCTCTTGCGATGGTGGAGGGCCGGTCGAGCGGGCTCGTCGTGTGAGTATGCACGACCGCCCCTGCACCACGCGGCTGCAGGAGCCGCGCGGTCCCCCTCCCCGATCCGGGGAGGATCATGTACGAGGCGCGAATGACCGCCCCCGCCGATTCGCCGTCCCGCCACCCGCACGCGCTGACCTTCATCTTCGTCACCGTGCTGATCGACGTCGTCGGGTTCGGCATCATCATTCCGGTGTTGCCCAAGCTGATCATGTCGCTGACGCACGTCGCGCTCGGCGACGCGGCGCGGATCGGCGGCTATCTGATGCTCGCCTATTCGGCGATGCAGTTCGTGTCGGGGCCGGTGCTCGGCGGGCTGTCGGACCGGTTCGGACGGCGGCCGATCCTGCTCGCGTCGCTCGCTGCTTTTGGGTGCGACTATCTGCTGATGGGGTTCGCGCCGACGCTGGCGTGGCTGTTCGCCGGGCGGATAATCGCCGGGATCACCGGCGCGTCGTTCAACAGCGCGTATGCGTACATCGCCGACGTCACCCCACCCGAGCGGCGGACGCAGGATTTCGGGCTGCTCGGATTCGCCTTCGGGGTCGGGTTCATCATCGGCCCGGCGATCGGCGGGCTGCTCGGCGCGTACGGGACACGAACGCCGTTTTTCGCGGCAGCCGGGCTGGCGTTCGTCAATGTCGTCTACGGCTGGTTCGCGCTGCCCGAGTCGTTGGCGACGGCCGACCGGCGAGCATTCGACTGGCGTCGCGCCAATGTCTGGGGGTCGCTGGTGCGGTTGCGGTCGCTGCGACCCGCGGTCCTGATCCTCGCGTCGGCGACTTTCCTGTGGAGCTTCGCGCAGATGTCGCTCCAGTCGACGTGGAATTACTTCACCCTCGCGCGCTTCGGCTGGAGCGTAAAACAAGTCGGCGGGTCGCTCGCCGCGGTCGGGGTGTCGGCGATCTTCGCACAGGCGGTGCTGACGCGCGTGCTCGTGCCGCGCTTCGGCGAGCGGCGGCTGGTGCCGTGGGGCGCATTGAGCGCGATCGGCGGCTACATCGTCTATGCGAGCGCGAGCGAGGGCTGGATGATGTACGTCGGGATCGCGGTGGCGACCTTGGGCGGGCTGGTCTATCCGTCGCTCCAGTCGCTGATGTCGGCCGAGGTCGGGCGCGATGCGCAGGGCGAGTTGCAGGGCGCGGTGTCGAGCCTCGTCAGCCTCGCCGCGATCGTCGGCCCGCCGGTGATGACGCAGGCGTTCGCGTATTTCTCGGGCCCTGCCGCCCCGGTCCACCTGCCGGGAGCGGCGTTCGTTCTTGCGGCGTTGCTCGCCTGCGGCACCTTCGTGCTGTTTCGACGGGCGATGCGACTTTCCGTGGCACCTCCCGCCACACACTAGTCGTTAAGCGCGTCAGATCCGGCCCATCAACACCAGAATCACGACGATGACGACGATGATGCCGAGCCCGCCCGATGGGCCATAGCCCCAGCTGTTCGAATAGCCCCAGCTCGGCAGCGCGCCGATCAGGAGGAGGATGAGGACGATCAGAAGGATGGTGCCGATGGCCATGATGGTGCTCCCTGTTTGTCTCGTAGCGGCTCAACGCACCGCGTCCGTAACGGTTGCGCGCGCGCGGCGCGGTGCCTAAGTCCGGGGCATGCTTACCGTCGATGCGGCGCTCGATCGCCTGACCCACGCCCTCGCCGCCGCGAAAGCCGCCGGGGCCGATGCCGCCGACGCGGTCTATGTCGGCGACGCTTCGACTTCGGTCAGCGTCCGCCTCGGCGTGCTCGAGGACATCGGGCGGTCGGAGGGCGAGGAGGTCGGCCTGCGCGTTTTTGTCGGGCAGCGGTCGGCGAGCGTGTCAACGTCGGACCTGTCGCGGGGCGCGATGGCGGCGGTGGTGACACGCGCGGTGGCAATGGCGCGCGAGGCCCCCGCCGACGATTACGCCGGGCTCGCCCCCGCCGACCGGCTGCTGCGCGGCGACGCCCCGAACCTCGACCTCGACGACGGCGGCGACCCGGCGGCGGAGCTGCTCAAGGCGCTGGCGATCGAGGCCGAGGATGCGGCGCGCGGCGTCGCCGGTGTGACCAATTCCGAAGGCGGCGGCGGCAGTGCCGGGCGCGCGGTGATGGCGCTGGTGACTTCGGCCGGGTTCGCGCGCGGCTATCGCGGGACGAGCTACGGCGTGTCGGCGAGCGTCATCGCCGGCGAGGGCGCGTCGATGCAGCGCGACTACGCCTATCACAGCGTCCGCCACTTCGCCGACCTCGACGGGGCGGGCGACATCGGGCGCGAGGCGGGCGAGCGCGCGACGCGGCGGGTCGGCCCGGCCAAGCTCGACACGCAGGCGCTGACGATCGTGTTCGACCCGCGCGTCGGGTCGTCACTGCTCGGGCATCTGGTCGGATCGATCACCGGCTCGTCGATCGCGCGGGGGACGAGCTTCCTGCGCGACTGCCTCGGCCACGAGATTTTCGCGCCAGGCGTGACGATCCGCGACGAGCCGCACCGGGCGCGCGGCCTGCGCTCGCGCCCGTTCGACGGCGAGGGGCTGGCGACGACGCCGCGGTCGATCATCGACGCCGGGCGGCTGACCGGCTGGCTGATGGATTCGGCGAGCGCGCGCCAGCTTGGGCTCGAACCGACCGGGCACGCCGCGCGCGGGGTGTCGGGGCCGCCGGGCGCGGGGCCGTCGAACCTGCACATGGTCGCGGGGAGCGTCAGCCGCACCGACCTACTCAAGGGGGTCAAGCACGGCTTCTACGTCACCGAGCTGATCGGCATGGGAGTCAACGGCCTGACCGGCGACTATAGCCGCGGCGCGAGCGGGTATCTGATCGAGGACGGCGAACTGTCCGTGCCAGTCGCCGAGGTGACGATCGCGGGGAATCTGAAGGACATGTTCCGGCACCTGACGCCCGCCGACGACCTCGTCTTCCGGCACGCGACGAATGTGCCGACGATCCGGATCGACGGGATGACGCTCGCGGGGGGCTAGCTTAGGTATCGTGATCCCCGCATTCGCGGAATTCACGGCTATTTTTAGTTGCTACTTCGCTTTCTTGAGCGCGTCGGGCCTGTGCGCCGCCTCGCCGCCCTTGTCCGACTTGACGATATATTCGGGGTTGTCCGGCGAGGCGGCGACCTTGTGGCCCTTGATCTTGGTCGACGCGGTGATCTTTTTCACGACCTTGCCGACCGAATGGCCGCCGCTCGAATCCCACTCGACCTTGTCGCCCTTCTTGAGGTCCGCCATCGTCGCTACTCCATCGTCCGTGCGACGACGGCGAGATTGCCGACGTCGATCGTCAATTCGTTGAACGACGGCGGCGACACGCGGACCCGTTCCGACAGCGTTCCCGCGCCGATCAGCCGCACCCCGTCGACGAGCAGGTCGAACGGCTCGTGGGTGTGTCCGCTGAGCACCGCATCGACCCCCGCTGCCGCCAGCGCCGCGAGCGCGACCCCGCCGCCGCGCGTCCGGTGGCGCTTGCCGAGGCCGCCGAGCGGATGGTGCCCGGCGACGATCGTCAGGTCCCCGGGCGGGACCTTGGCGATCTGCGCCAGCGTCTCGGCGAGGCGGTGCGGGCGGACGATCCCCTCGGCCCAGTTGCGGCGCAGCTGTGCGCGCGTCGCGGTTCGCAGCGGCACGATCGACACCCCGGGCAATGCGAGCGGGCGTTCGACCGCGCGCTCGAGCCGGTCGAAACGCCGATACGGATCAGTGAAGCGCTCCCATAGGTTGAACATCGGCATATCGTGATTGCCGAGTTCGACCGTCACCGGCACGCCGAGCGCGACCAGCCAGCGGCACGCGGCGGTGAATTCGCGACGGCGCGCGGCGGCGGTCAGGTCGCCGGTCATGATCACCGCGTCGGGCTGCTCGGCGGCGACAGCGGCGGCGAACCACGCGAGCGCGTCGCGGTCCTCGGTCCCGAAATGGAGGTCGGAGACGTGAAATAGCGTGACCATTATCGCGTCGCGATGAATTTGAGGCGGGTTAGCGCGTGCTCGACCCGGACCGGCGACGTCAACTTGGCGGGTTCGCCGTCGAACAGCACCGACACCTGCCGCGACGACGTCAAATCGACCGACGGCGCGTGGGTGACGCAAACATCGCCCGCGTCGCGCCAGTCGCCGAGCAGCCACGACCAGCCGAGCCGCGCAGCGGCGAACCAGCTGTCGGTGCTGACGGCGGCGATTTCGAGGTCGGCTTCGCGCGCGGTGATGATCACCGCGCGGTGACGACCGGCGTTGGCGCCGTCGCCGGCGACGCGGATCGTCCGCGCAAAGGTCTTGCGCGCGGCATAGCGCAGCGCGCGCGTCACCTTCGACCAAGCCCCAGCGCGGACGTATTCGCGCGCGTGGAACCACGACGACGCGGGGCCGAGAATGACCCCGACCATCGCGCGATGGCTGCCGCAGACCGCGACGGGGACGTGGATGTGCTTGCCCTGAGGTGCGCGCTTGAGAACCTCGGCCCAGCCGATATCGCCGTGGAGCGCCTTCGCCAGCCCGTTCATCGTACCGCCGGGCAGGATCAGAGCGGTCCCGCCCCAATCCTCGACCTTGCATGTTGCGGCGTTGATCGTGCCGTCGCCGCCGAAGACGACGAGCGTATCGACGCCAGCGTCATCGAGGGCCGTCGCGTCGGGGATTGGGTCGGTCGGGAAGACGGTGCGTCCGGCGATGTCGTAATCGCCGCACGCGTTCTCGAATTCGGCGACGATCGCGTCGCTCGTCGACCCGCTCGCGGTGTTCAGAACCAGCCAGAGTTTCTTCATCGTCCCCTCATCACGCGTGAGCGCGCGGACGACGTCGCGGTTCCGTCCGAATCGGCGGCGGAACGACTCGCGCGGCAATCGGTTGATCCGTGCACACCGGGAGGCAAGGACATGGCGGCGCGCGCATATTGGTCGGGACAATTGCGCCTCGCGCTCGTCTCGATCCCGATCGAACTTTACTCGGCGACGCGGAGCGGGGGGACGATCGCGCTCAACCAGATCCACGAGCCGTCGGGCAAGCGGATCAAGTACGAGAAGACAGTTCCGGGACTTGGAACGGTGGACCCCGACGACATCGTCAAAGGCTTCGAAGTCGAGAAGGGCAAATACGTAATCCTCAGCGATGAGGAAATCGAGGGGGTCAAGCTCGAGTCGAAGAAGACGCTTGAACTGACGCAGTTCGTCGACGCCGCCGAAATCGACCCGATCTATTTCGAGAAGCCGTATTTCTGCGTGCCGAAGGACGAACTCGCCGAGGAGGCGTTCTGCGTCATCCGCGATGCACTCAAGGCGGCGAAGAAGGTCGGGCTCGGTCAGCTGGCGATGCGCGGCCACGAATATCTGATCAGCCTCAAGCCGTGCGGGCGCGGTATGGTCCTCGAAACGCTGCGTTATGAGGAGGAGGTCAACAAGGCGAGCGGCTTCTTCCGCGCGATCCCCGACGCCGCCGCGCAGCCCGAGTTGATGGAGCTGGCGACCGCGCTGATCGACAAGCGGACCGCGAAGTTCGACCCGTCGAAGTTCCACGACCGCTACGAGGACGCGCTTCGTGCGCTGATCGACGAGAAGCGCGGCAAGAAGGTCGCCGATGTCGAGAACGCCGAACCCGCGCCAAAGGCATCGAACGTCATCGACCTGATGGCGGCGTTGAAAGCGTCGATCGAGAAGGGCGCGGGGACGCCCGCCGCCGCGCCGCCGAAGGTCGCGCCGCGCAAGGCCAAGGCGGCGGCGAAAGCCCCGGTAAGGAAGCGAGCTTAGGCCGTGTCCGCCACCACCGCCCTCGCCAAATACAACGCCAAGCGCGACTTCGCGAAGACCGCCGAGCCCGTCGGCACGCCCGGACGTGCGAGCGGCAACAGCTTCATGGTCCAGCGGCACGCGGCGTCGCGGCTGCACTGGGATTTCCGCCTCGAACTCGACGGCGTGCTGCTGTCGTGGGCGGTGACCAAGCCGCCGAGCGGCGACCCAGCGGTCAAGCGCCTCGCGGTCCGGACCGAGGACCACCCGCTCGACTACGCCATCTTCGAGGGCACGATCCCCAAGGGCGAATATGGCGGGGGCACGGTCATGCTGTGGGACCGCGGAACGTGGGAAAACGAGAGCGATCCGCGCGAGGGAGTAAAGAAGGGCAAGCTGCACTTCACCCTGACCGGCGAGCGGATGAAGGGCGAATGGGTGCTGATCCGGCTCAAGCCCGAGGGAAAGGCGGAGAACTGGCTGCTCGGCAAGATCGCCGACAAGTACGCAACCGGGGCGGAGCTCGATTTCGATACAAGCATTGCGTCGGGGCGCACGATGGATGCGATCGCGGCCGGTTTTCCGCCCGCAACGACCATCCCCGCGAAAGCGGGGACCCATCTCCCACCACCGGAGACGGGTTCCCGCAATCGCGGGAATGACGGCGCGAAGAAGCGGCCGGGCAAAGCGCTTCGTCCACCCCCGTTCCGCGACCCGCAACTCGCGACCCTCGTCGACACCCCACCGACCGGCAACGATTGGCTCCACGAGACGAAGTACGACGGCTACCGCGCGCAAATCGCGGTTGGTGGCGGTACAGCGGTGTCGTATTCGCGGAGCGGGCTCGACTGGACGACCAAGTTCGGCGCGGTGCCAATCGCGTGTGCCACCCTGCCCTGTTCGACCGCGCTGATCGACGGCGAGGTCGTCGCGCTCGACGCCGACGGCAAACCGAATTTTTCGACGCTCCAGGCCGCGCTCAAGGACGGCGGGCCGTTGCTGTATTTCGCCTTCGACCTACTCGAACTCGACGGCGAGGACCTGGCCGGCCGGCCGCTGACCGAGCGCAAGGCGAAACTCGCGACGCTCCTCTCCGACGCGCCCGCGCCGCTGCATTACTCCGAACACGTCCGCGGCGGCGGCGAGGCGATGTTCGCGGCGCTGTGTTCTGCGGGGTACGAGGGGGTCGTGTCGAAACGCGCCGACGGCACGTCGCGCTCCGGTCGATCGGGGTCGTGGCTCAAGTCGAAATGCACGCACCGGCAGGAATTCGTCATCGGCGGCTGGTCGAAGTCGGAAAACGGGCGCGGTTTTGCCTCGCTGCTTCTCGGGGTGCAGGAGGATGGCGGGCTGCGCTACGCCGGGCGCGTCGGCACCGGGTTCAACGACCGGGTGCTCGACGAGCTCAGCGCGACGCTCGCGACCCTCAAGGCCGATACGTCGCCGTTCGCGGGCACGCTCGATGCTGCCGCGCGGCGCGGCGCGGCCTTCGTCCGACCCGAACTCGTCGCCGAGATCGCCTTCGCCGAGTTCACCGCCGACGGCAGCGTTCGCCATGCGAGCTTCCTTGGCCTGCGCGGCGACAAGCCATCCGCCACCGTTGTCCGCGAAGTGCCCATCGACGCCCCCGCCCCCGACCGCCACGGGGTCCGGATCACCAGCCCCGACCGCATCGTCTTCCCCGACCTCGGCCTGACCAAGGGCGCGCTCGTCGATTATTACGCCGTCGTCGCCGACGTGATGCTCAAGGAACTTGGTGGCCGCCCGATCAGCCTCGTCCGTTGCCCGCAGGGGCGAGCCAAGGCGTGCTTTTTCCAGAAGCACGACAGCGGCATGTTTTCGGACGACGTCCACCACGTCGACATTGCCGAATCCGACGGCAAGACCGAGCCGTATCTGTTCGTCGACAACGTCGAGGGCTTGCTCAACTGCGTTCAGATGGGGACGATCGAGTTCCACGGCTGGGGCAGCCGGGTCGCCGACATCGAACGCCCCGACCGGCTGGTGATCGACCTCGACCCCGACGAAGGGCTCGACTTCGCCGTCGTCCGCTCGGCCGCCGTCGTCATCCGCGACCGATTGAAAAGCGCGGGGCTGGCGAGCTTCCCGATGCTGACCGGAGGCAAGGGCGTCCACGTCGTCGCGCCGCTCGTGCCCGACGCCGAATGGCCAGCGGTCAAGGCGTGGGCGAAGGCGTTCGCCGATGGCCTCGAGGCGGAGATGCCCGCCGCCTTCGTCGCCAATATGAGCAAGGCGAAGCGCAAGGGCCGCATCTTCGTCGACTGGCTGCGCAATCAGCGCGGCGCGACGGCGGTCCTGCCGTATTCGGTCCGCGCGCGCGAAGGCGCGGGGGTCGCGATCCCGGTCACCTGGGCACAGCTGGCCGAAACATGCGGCGGCAGCGCTTTCACCGCCGCCGACCCCGCCGCGATCCTCGCGCAGTCGAAGCGCCCGGCGGAGAAGGCAAAGGCGGCGAAGCTGCCCGGCTGAAGTGGGCGGCACCGGCCCTTATACGCGGGGATGGCGATTAAAGATGGGTATTATCGAACCTCCCGCTTTGCGTCACCGCATCGTCACCAGCATCGGCAGGCCGCCCTTGGGCCGCAGCGTGATGCGGTGTTCGGGCATGACGACCGCGCCGGGCATCAAGTCGATGCGGCAGCGCTGGACGATCGTCGCGAGCGTCACCACCGCCTCCTGCAGCGCGAAGCTCGCGCCGATGCAGATCCGCGGCCCCGCGCCAAACGGCAGATAGGCGAACCGGTCGATCGGCGGCGCCCCCGGCAGGAAGCGCGTCGGGTCGAACAACTCGGGCCGGTCCCACAGCTTGCGGTGGCGGTGGAGCACCCACGGCGCGTAGACGACGGTCGATCCCGGCGGGATCGCGACGCCGTGGAGCGTATCGGCGGCAACCGCCATCCGCTGGATCAACGGCGCGGTCGGGTAGAGGCGCAGCGTCTCGTCGATCACCGCGCGGGTCCAGGCGAGCTTGGCGACGTCGTCGGCCCCCGCCGGCCGCTGCCCGAGCACCGCGTCGACCTCGGCCTCGATCCGCTCGCGGGCCGCATGGTCCTGCGACAGCAGATACAGCGCCCAGCTCAGCGCGCTCGACGTCGTCTCGGTGCCCGCGCCGAGGAAGGTCAGGACGTTGTCGCGCACCACCGCCGGGGTCAGCCCCTCCCCGGTCTCGGGGTCGCGCGCCTCGAACAACAAGGTCAGCAGGTCGCGCGGCGCCGCGGCGGGGTCGGCGGCGATCAACGCGCGGCGATCGGCGACCAGCCGGTCGATCAGCATGTCGAAATAACGCCGGACCGGGCGCGCGCGCAGCCGGCTGACGCGCGGAATCCACGCCGGCACGCCGAACAGGTCGAGCGGGTCGATCGCGCCAGCAGCGGTGACGAACGACTGCGCGTCGTGGACCTGCGCCCGGTCGCCGCCGAGCCCGCCCGAGAAGATCGACGCGTCGAGCCCGTCCAATGTGACCTGCGTCATCTCGCGGTCGACCTGCAGCAGTCTCCTTCCGCCCCGCCGCGCCCAGCGATCGGTCAGCGCGACCGCCGCCGCCGCCATCGGACCGGCGAAGCCCGCGACGGTGCGCGGGGTGAACAGCCCGGCAAGCGCGCGGCGCTGGACCTTCCACGCCGCCCCCTCGGCGGTGAACAGTCCCTCGCCGAGGCTGGGTTTTAGCACCCGCAGCTGGAGGTCGTCCTTGACGTAGTTCGCCGCGCCGTCGACCATGAAGGCACGGATCGACGCGGGGTCATTGACGATTGTTATGTGCCCGAGCAACGACTTACCGCCCAGCACCCACTCGTCGAAATGGCGCTGCGTCCACATGCCGAGCGGGTCGGTCAGCAACTGCGCCGCCCCCCGCCACCGCGACAGGGGCCTGGCGAGCGGCACCGGCGCGGGGGGCGTGAAGGCTGCGGTCATCACGCCAACATAAGGCGCGCGAGCCGCAGCGTCACCCGCCGCGGCGTCGCATCGGCAATGACTCGGTTGCTGGCGCGTGCGTCCGGCACCACGCCCGCGCTTCGGGCGTGGTGCAGAAATCGGGGGGGCCGGTAACGCGCCAGTAATCGTCCAGGCCGATGTCAGTCAGCAGCGCATAGAACCCCGGAGTCGCCCGCAATGCCGACGCGGGCGGCAGGAACAGCATAGCGGTCGGGGGCTCGGCGTCGCTCGGCAGCCCAATCAGCGGCAGCATCGTCGCGCGCGGTTGCGCCGTCAGGCGACCGGAGTAAAGCCGATGCGCCACGCCGAGCGCGATGTCGGGGCGGCCGAGCGCGGCGGCGGCGCGGATCGCGCGCTCGGCGCTGCCGTGGCCGGATGCGGCAGCCTGCAGCGCTGCGAGCACGCTGGCGATTGCGTATCGATCGTGCGACAGTATCGCCCGCGCCGTTTGTGCCGCCAGCGCGATTTCCCCGGCGTTCGTCGCATTGGGCCAGTCTGCACGGTCAGCGGCCATCGCTAAGGCGCGTTCTGCCTGTCCGTTAAACATTGCGAGATCGAAGCGGGTAAACCAGATCAGTCGGTCGCGCGGCCAGATCGCACCCATTTCGGCGGCCAGGCGGTCGGCCTCCTCAAGCCGACCGGTAGCGGCGAGCAGGTCAATCTGTGCCGCGCGAATCCATGGCACCAGCCGCGACAGTTGCGCGATCCGCTCGGTTTCCGCCAGCGCCGCGCGATCGCGCCCGACCGCAACAAGGAACTGGATATTCTGATAGGCGAGCGGCCCCGAATCGCGGCCCGCGTGCGCCTCCGTCGCGCGCAGCGCCGCCGCCTTCGTCGTCCAATGGCCGAAAGTCGGTTCGAGGCTGACCAGCGCTGCCGCCGACCGGTTCTCACGCGGCGCGAGCGCAAAACCGTGCGCGGCGGCATCGCGGACACGGGCAACGAAGACGGCGCGCTCGAGCGGTGGCGTCCAGCCGAGGCTGAGAACATAGCTCATCGCGAGCGATCCCCATAAGGACCCTACGCGCGGGGCGAGCGCGGTCGCCTCCCGGAGATAGGTGATCGAATCGACCGATCGCTCGGGCGTATCGTCGAACATCGCCGATAATCCGCGCGTTTCGAGGTCGTCGACGGCGGCGGGCATCGCGGCGGTGGCGGGCTTGGTGCGGACTGGGACGGCGAGGAGCGACGGCGGGTGACCGGGCCGCGCGACTTCGACGACAGCGACAACTGCGGCGATAGCGGCCGTGATGCCGAGCCACCGCGCAAGCCGCTTGGAGCCTCGGGGCGCAGCCACCAACTGCGGGGGCGAGATTGGCGCTGCCACCGGCGCGACGGGAGCCTCCGCCACCAGCCGGTAGCCCGTCCGCGCGACGGTCTCGACTCGAAAAGCGTTGGGCCCGACCGCTTCGGCGACCCGGCGCAGCTTGCCGATGATGCGGTTGATCGCGTCGTCGCCGACGATCCGCCCGTTCCAGCATTGCGCGACAAGATCGTCCCGCGACACGACGCGCCCGTCGGTCCGCGCGAGCGCGACGAGCACCTGCATCACCTTCGGCTCGACCATCACCGTTCCGGCGGTCGACGACAGCTCGCGCGACGATGGCCGCACTGTTACCGCGCCGATGCCGAAATCGTCGCAATGCGCCAGGTCGATCATCGCGGATAACTCCCTGATGGTCGGCAAAAAGTCGGCGAAAAGTCCGAAGCTCATCCTATCGGCCGGTCCCCGATTCGGCAATCCGGGGGCGGCGGGCATTGGTGCCCTCACCAGCCGGAGTCGGGATCATGCAGAAAGTCGCCTTCCTCGCCGCGGTCGCCGCACTGGCGGTCGCCGCCCCCGCTGCCGCTACGGTATTCAGCGGCACCTTCGCCAACACCAACCCGCCCGCCGCCCCGGGTGGACGCTGCGCCGCGTTGACCGTCACCATCGGCAATTTCGGCCCGTTCCACGCGAGCGGGACATCGAACTTCGGCAACTTCACCGGGGCGCAGAGCCATTGCCTCGCGTCGGGTCCGCCGATCGCCGTCGGCGCGGCGGCGGTGCCGTACTTCAGCGGACTGTTCACCTATGCGTTTGACCGCGGCACGCTGTCGGGGACGTACGACGGACTGTT
>JBBSFF010000016.1:0-13638 GCA_038238995.1 Sphingomonadales bacterium | reverse complement strand
GATGAAGCCGGCGGGATCGTGTTCGCGGAACAACGCGATCTCGTCGGCGGTCAACACCGGGCCCGACAGGCCGAGAAACAACGGGGTCATCGGCGCGCTCCGCTCCTCATTCGGCACAGAGGAGCTCCGCTCCTCATTCGGCAAAGAGGAGCGCCGCTCCTCATTCGGCGACGAGGCAGGCGTCGCCGCCCGCCTTGACCTTGACGCACAGTTCGGCCGCCGCCGCCTTCGACGCGACGCCCCCGGCGCGGAGGCGGTAGAGCGTCGTGCCGTCGCGCTCGACCGGCTCGATGCGCTTGCTCAAGCCCGCGAGCGCGGCCACCCGACCGACGGCGGCGGTCCACGCGGCATCGGCCTTCGCCTCGGTCGAGAACGCCCCGAGCTGGAGCGACGCGGTGCCGCCGACCGGCTTCGCGGGCCTTGGCGGCGCGGGATCGGCGAGCGGGTCGGGCTTTGGTTTCGCGGGCGGCGCGACCACGGGCTTCGGCTTGTCGGCCACCGGCGGCGTGGCCGGCACGGTTACGCTCTTCGCGGGCGCGACCGGCGCCGGGACCAGCTTGACCGGCGGCGCCGCGACCGGCGCAGGCGGTAGCAGGTCGGTTGGCGGCTCGGGCATGGTTCCCGGACGCACGAGCGGCTCCTCAGGCAGGGCGGTCGTGTCGATCGCCCCGCCGGGATCGTCGCCGCGGCCGGTCGCCGCGATCGCATCGGTGATGCCGCCGACCGTCGCGCCGCCGGGGTCGGTCGGCGCGAGCTTGTACGGCCCCGGATCGGCGGCGATCAGCGGCGCGTCCTCGGCGCGTTTGAACCCGCTCGATCCGTCCTGCTTGCGCGACGAGATGAGGAACACGCCGAGGACGATCAGCACCACCAGCGCGACCGCGACGAGAACGCCGCCGATCACCCGCCCGCGCGGGACCATCGTCGATCCGCGCGTTTCGCGGACTCCCTCGGCGAGCCAAGGGGCATCGTCGTCGAGATCGTCGTCGTCGCGCATACCGCGGGCCATCAGTGCATTTCCTGCGCGGGTTCGACGCCCATCACGCCGAGCCCGTTGGCGATCACCTGCGCCACGCCGCGCGCCAAGGCCAGCCGCGCCGCTGTCAGCGCGACATCGTCCTCGATCAGGAAGCGCCGCTCGGACAAGTCGTTGCCCCGGTTCCACAGCGAGTGAAATGCGGCGGCGAGGTCGTTCAAGTAGAACGCGATCCGGTGCGGTTCGTTCGATACCGCCGCCGCCTCGACGATCTTCGGCCATTGCGCGGCGAACTTGACCAGCCCCAGTTCCTCGACGTCGAGCCGCGTCAGGTCGGGGTCGGGCAACACCATCCCCGCCTCACCCGCCCGCCGCTGGAGCGAGCAGATTCGCGCGTGCGCATACTGAACGTAGAACACCGGATTCTCGCGCGACTGCTCGACCACCTTGGCGAAGTCAAAATCGAGCTGGGTGTCGGATTTCTTCGTCAGCATGATGAAGCGGACGACGTCCTTGCCGACCTCGTGGACGACATCGGCGAGGGTGACGAACGACCCCGACCGCTTCGACATCTTGACCGGCTCGCCGCTGCGGAACAGCCGGACCATCTGGACGAGCTTGACGTCGAGCGCGACCGTGCCCCCCGACAGCGCCGCCACCGCCGCCGTCATCCGCTTGACGTAGCCGCCGTGGTCGGCCCCGAACATGTCGACCAGGCCGGTGAAGCCACGCCGCAGCTTGTCGTAATGATAGGCGACGTCGCCCGCGAAATAGGTCCAGCTGCCGTCGGATTTCTTGAGCGCGCGGTCGCTGTCGTCGCCGAACTGACTGGCGCGGAATAATGTCTGCGGGCGCGGCTCCCAGTCGTCGGCAGCCTCGCCTCTCGGCGCTTCGAGGACACCCTCGTAGATCAGCCCTTTGGCGTCGAGATCGGCGAGTGCAGCCCCGACCGCATCGCCCAGGCTCGCTTCGGAGAAGAAGCGATCGTGGTGGATACCGAGCAGCGCCAGATCGGCGCGGATCAGGTCCATCATCATCGCCACCGCCCGCGAGCGGAACAGCGCGAGCCACTCGCTTTCGGGCAGCAGCGCATAATGATCGCCGAGCTCGGCGGCGAGCGCCTGCCCCACAGAAATAAGATAGTCGCCCGGGTAATACCCCTCGGGGATCGTCACGACCCCGCCGAGCGCCTCGAGGTAGCGCAGATGCGCCGACCGCGCGAGCGTGTCGACCTGGCCCCCGGCGTCGTTGATGTAATATTCGCGCGTCACGGCGAACCCGGCATAGGCGAGCAGGCTGGCGAGCGCATCGCCGACCACCGCGCCGCGGCAATGTCCCATGTGCATCGGCCCGGTCGGGTTCGCCGAGACATATTCGACGTTTATCGGCTGGCCCGCTCCCATCGTCGAGCGCCCATAGTCGGCTCCCTCCGCCAAGATCGTGCGCAGCTCTGCCTGCCACACGCCGGGGTGTAAGCCGATGTTGAGGAACCCCGGCCCGGCGACTTCGGCGCTGGCGACGTCGGGCAACCCGACGAGATATTGCGCGATGCCGACCGCGATCTCGCGCGGTTTCATCCCCGCCGGTTTGGCGAGCACCATCGCCGCGTTCGTCGCAAGGTCGCCGTGGGTCGAATCGCGCGGGCTTTCAACGGTGATGTGGCGGATATCGAGCCCCGGCGGCAGGTCGCCCGAGCGGACAAGATCGGCGATCGCGTCGGCGACATGGGCGGCGTAGCGGTGATAGACGGTGGTCAAGGCGGTTCCGGAACGCTGCGGGGCAATCGCGACGACTAGCGGGGAATCGGCGGCGGGTCACGCGCTCGATCGATCGGCGTCGCGGCCGATCAGAATCTTCATTGTCGAAGCGCCCTCCGTCGGCGTAGGCTGTCGGAGTGTCGTGGGGCATATCGCGACCGGGGGAGACGGTGATGATCAGGCTCGTGGTGATGCTCGCAATGATCGTGGCGAGCGGACTGTCGTCGGTCGCCCCGGCGGCGGCGCAAGATTATGGCCGCAACCAGGGCGGTAACTATCAGGGAGGCAATCCCGACGGTCAGTATCGCGGCGGCTACCGCGACGGCGAACGCGGCGGCTATCCGCCTCGCGCCCGCCAGATCGTGTGCGAATCGTGGCAGTTCCGACCGAATAATTGCCCCGCCGACACGCGCGGCGGCGTCCGCCTGCTGCAACAGACCGGCGGCATCTGCACGCAGGGCCAGACGTGGGGCTTCACGCCGCGCGGGATCTGGGTCAACAACGGCTGCCGCGCAATTTTCGCGGTCGTCGGCGGACGACCGGGCTTCGGTTCCGGGCCGGGCGGCGGCGGTGGCTTCCCCGATGCGCCGGTCCAAGGTGGTCGTCCGCGCTTCATCGTCTGCGAGTCGTGGCAGTTCCAGCCGAACCGCTGCGCCACCGATGTCTTCCAACGCCCGCAGGTCGACGTCATCGCCGGCAATTGCATCGAGGGCCGGACGTGGGGCTGGGACCGCGGCGGTGTCTGGGTCAACGGCGGCTGCCGCGCGCGCTTCCGGGTCGGCTAGACTCGAGGCATCGGCGGCGGGCCGATGATGCGAGCGTATTCACGCAGCGCGTAGCGGTCGGTCATCCCGGCGATGAAGTCGCCGATGTGGCGTGCGCGGTGGGGTTCGGTGGCGGGCAGCGCCGCACGCCAACGCGGCGGCAGGGCGGCGGGATCGGCGTGGAACGCGGCGAACAAGCCAGTCACGACGCCCGCCGACGGATCGCGCAAGCGGGCGACGCCGGGATGAGTGTACATCCGCGTCCGCAGGAAGGTCTTGAGCGCCGCGGCCGCCGCGGACATTCCGTCGGAAAAGCCGATCAGGACGTGACCCGCCCCGCGGACATCCGCGACCGCGCGCGGCGCAATGGCCGCGATCCGCGCACGGCTCGCGGCCAACAGGTCGTCGACCATCCGCCCGATCTGGTCGCGGACGAGTTCCGGAACGAGCCGCCGCCGCCCGGTCACGCCCGGGAAACGCGCGGTTACCTCCGCCCAGCAGTCCGCGACGAATGGCACCGACAGGACGTCATCGATCGCAAACAGGCCCGCGCGCAGTCCGTCGTCGAGGTCGTGATTGTCATAGGCGATATCGTCGGCCGCCGCCGCGACCTGCGTCTCGAGCCCCGGCCACGTGCCGAGGTCGAGCGGAAACCCGGCATCGGCCTCGGCCAGCGCCCACGTCGGGGTCGCGACCGGGCCGTTGTGCTTGGCCAGCCCTTCGAGCGTCTCCCAGCTCAGGTTGAGCCCGTCGAACCCCGGGTAGCGGTGTTCGAGCCGGGTGACGATCCGCACCGTCTGGGCATTGTGGTCGAACCCGCCGAACGGGGCCATCGCGGCGGCGAGCGCGTCTTCGCCCGAATGGCCGAACGGCGGGTGGCCGAGATCGTGGGCGAGCGCGCACGCCTCGGTCAGGTCCTCGTTGAGCCCGAGCGCGCGAGCGAGCGTCCGCGCGATCTGCGCGACTTCGAGGCTGTGCGTCAGGCGGACGCGGAAGTGGTCGCCGTCGGGGGCGACGAACACCTGCGTCTTGTCGCGCAGCCGCCGGAACGCCGAGCAATGGACGATGCGGTCGCGGTCGCGCTGGAACGCGTCACGGGTCGCCGACGCGGGCTCCGCGAAGCGCCGCCCGCGCGATGCGGCGGGATCGGTCGCGTACGGCATCACCGGCGGAAGTCGAGCCAGATGCCGCGCGCGGCGAAGTCGGTAACGGTCCCGAAATGCCGGAGCAGGCGCACGCCGATATTGGCGTCGGCGGCGGTCGGGCTCGCGTCGATCGCCACCGGCACATCGGTGAAGCGGTGCCCGGCGAGATCGAGCGACCGCAGCGTGAAGGTCGTCTGGCGCACCTCCCCGCCGATGCCGCCGCCGGGGATCGTCGACGTCGGACGCCCGTCGAGCAGCCGATGTCGCGCCGCGAACGCCGCGCCGATCAGCACCGTGCCGCCGTTGCCGAAGTCGAAATCTGCCTTCGCAGCAATCCCCTCGATCGTTAGCGGCACGCCCTCGATGCCGCGCCGCGCGGTGAGCGGCAGACGGGTCCCCCGGGGGGCTTCGCGCGGCGCGATCGTCGCCAAGGTGGCAGCGTCGAGGTCGATCGCGAGCCGCGCCGCATCGAACAGGTCGCGTCCGACGATCAGGTCGATCGGCTCGCCGAGCCGCCGCGAAATATCGTTGAGGTCGATCACCCCGACCGCCGCCGGACGCAGCCGTACCCCCGCGACGAACAGCTCGACCCCCGCCACCAACGTCGCCTCGGTCGTCGCCGCACCAGTCCCACGCGCGGTCGCCGCCGTGCCGCCGCGCAAGCCGAGCCGGGCAGCGAGCACGCGATCGACCACCGATGTCTCGGCCGCTGAATCGAGCACGGCCTCGGCCCTATGTCCGTCGATGCTCGCGGGCAGAAAGATGCGGTCGCCGACGATGCGCAGGCGCGTAAGTGGACCGGCGACGGCGATGCCCGGAATTACCGAAGCGGCGATTGCACCGGTGATCAGACTCCGCCGGTCGACGATCACCGCACCGTCCCGGCCCCGGTCAGCGCCGCGATGCGCGCGGCATCGTAACCGAGCTTCGTCAGCACGGCGGCTCCGGCGAACGCCGCTGTCATTACCGGGGCGGCCGTCGCGCTAAGCGAATAGCGCGGCGCGGGCGCGGGCTGGACCACCCCGCCCGCCTCGACGAATGTCCCGCGCGCGACGTTGTGCGGGTGCGCCGGGGCCTCGGCCATGCTCAGCACCGGCGCGAAGCAGACGTCGGTCATCTCCAGCAGTTCGCACCAGTCGTCGCGGCTGCGCGTCAGGAACAGCGCGGTCAGTCTGTCCTTGAGCGGCCCCCACGTGGCACGGTCCATCTGCGCGTCGAACGCCGGGTCGATGTCGAGCCCGGTCAGGCGGCGCAGCTCGGCGTAGAACTGCGGCTCGATCGACCCGATCGCGATCCACTTGCCGTCGGCGGTTTCGTAGCTGTCGTAGAAATGCGCGGCCGTATCGAGCAGGTTGGTCCCGCGATCGTCGCTCCACATGCCGTTCGCGCGAAAGCCCCAGATCATCGCCATGAGCACCGCCGCGCCGTCGGTCATCGCGACGTCGATGACCTGGCCCTCGCCGGTTTTGGCGGCGTGGAGCAATGCGCTGACCATCCCGAACGCGAGCATCATGCCGCCGCCGCCGAAGTCGCCGACCATGTTGATCGGCGGCGTCGGCTTGTCGCCCGCGCGGCCAAAGGCGTGGAGCGCGCCCGCGAGCGCAATGTAGTTGATGTCGTGCCCGGCGGTGTGCGCGTACGGCCCGGTCTGCCCCCAGCCGGTCATCCGCCCGTAGACGAGCCGGGGAGTGGCGGCGAGCAACACCTCTGGGCCGAGCCCGAGGCGTTCGGTGACGCCGGGGCGGAAGCCCTCGATCAGCCCGTCGGCGGTCCGTACCAGATCGCGCACGACCGCGATGCCGTCGGACGACTTAAGGTCGACCCCGATCAGCGTCCGCGACCGCAGCAGCGGATCGCGCGCGTCGATCCGCGCGCCGGGCCGGTCGACACGGATCACCTCCGCCCCGTGATCGGCGAGCATCATCCCGGCGAACGGCCCTGGCCCGATCCCGGCAAGTTCGATGATGCGCAACCCTGCGAGCGGACCCATGCGGTTCTCCTGCTGCGCGCTGTCTGTGCCACGCGGACGCGCCGCGGCCAAGCGCGGTTGGCGATGCGTTTGGCGGCGCGAGTGCTCCAGACCCTTGAAGACCCCAACCGCTGAAGTAGTCATCCCGGCGAAGGGTAATCAGCAAGGGGAACTCGAACCGACCCCTGCGGATCGTCGATCCTCAGCCGGCGCCGTCCGGCTTAGTTGTTCGCCTGCTTCTTGAAGAACGACGGGATCGCCACATCGGGCTGCGGCTCGGTGTCAGCCTCAAGATCGGGGGCGAGTGTCGTCACCGCCGGGCGTGGGGCGGGCTTGCGACTGAGGTTCATCATCTTTTCAAACAGCGTCAGCGGTTTTTCCTCGACTTCCGCCTGCGGATGCATCGGCGGCAGCGATGCGGGCGCGACGACGGCGGGCGACGGGGCGGGGGCGAAATGCATCATCGGCGCGACCGGCCCGTCGACGGCATCGTCGAGGCTGAGGTCGAGGGGTTCGGGCTCGGGTTCGGGGGCAACGACGACGATCGGCTCGGGGGCGAGGCGCGACGCGGCGGGGGTCGGGAACGCCGATGCGGTCCCGCCGAACGCAGGCATCGTCCGCGTCGTGCCGACAGCGGGGGTCCGCGCGACGACGTCGATCCCGGTCGCGACGACCGACACCCGCATGATGCCGTTCAAATCGGGGTTGAACGCCGATCCGACGATGATGTTCGCTTCGGGGTCGACCATCTCGCGGATGTGCGTCGCCGCCTCGTCGACCTCCATCAGCCGCAGGTCGTCGCCGCCGGTGATGTTGATGATGACGCCCTTCGCGCCGCGCATCGAGACTTCGTCGAGCAGCGGGTTGGCAATTGCTTTTTCCGCCGCCTCGATCGCGCGGTTTTCGCCCGACGCCTCGCCGGTCCCCATCATCGCCTTGCCCATTTCGGACATGACGGTGCGGATGTCGGCGAAGTCGAGGTTGATCAGGCCGGGCATGATCATCAGGTCGGTGATGCCGCGAACGCCCTGGTGGAGCACCTGGTCGGCCATCGCAAACGCGTCCTTGAAGGTCGTATTGGCGTTGGCGATGAGGAACAGGTTCTGGTTCGGGATGATGATCAGCGTGTCGACGTGCTTTTGCAACTCGACGATGCCCTCCTCGGCCGAGCGCATCCGCTTGAGGCCCTCGAAGGCGAACGGCTTGGTGACGACCCCCACCGTCAGGATGCCCTTCTCGCGCGCGGCCCGCGCCACGACCGGGGCCGCCCCGGTGCCGGTGCCGCCGCCCATCCCGGCGGTGATGAAGCACATGTGGCAGCCGTCGAGCGCGGCTTCGAGCTGGTCGATCGTTTCCTCGGCCGCGGCGCGCCCAATCTCGGGCCGCGACCCGGCGCCGAGGCCCTGGGTGATCTTCAGGCCGAGCTGGATGCGCGTCTCGGCCTCGCTCACCGCAAGACTTTGCGCGTCGGTGTTGGCGACGACGAAGTCGACCCCCTGCAGGTTCGAATTGATCATGTTGGTGACCGCGTTGCCGCCTGCTCCGCCGACGCCGATGACGACGATCCGCGGCTTGAGCTCGGTCAGCTCGGGACGCTTGAAATCCACCATATCTCGTCTCCCTCTTCGGATCGTCATACTACGGACGGTACGCTTGGTCCAAGAACTTCACAGGCTCGAACGTAATTTTTCGACCATCTGCTGGAGCCGCGACGACGGCTTCCCGCTTTTGGACACAGGCGTGCCCGACGGCTTGGCGTTCCACATGTCGGGCAGGTCCTCGGCGGCGAACAGCGCGAGCCCGGCGAGTGTCGCAAACGCGCACCCCGACTGCGCGTCAGGCAACCCGGTCAGCCCGCGCGGACGCCCGAGGCGGACGTTCTTGCCCAGCACACCCTGCGCGAAGTCGGCGATCGACTTGATCTCGGCCCCGCCGCCGGTCAGCACCACCTGCCGCGCCTGCGGCCCGGCAAAGCCCATTTGCGGTAGCCGCAGCGCGACCTCGCCGAACAGCAGGTCGAGCCGGTGGCGGACGACCGCGACGATCTGCGACTTCGGCACGCGCAGCGGCTCGGCGGTCTCGTCATCGCTGATCGGCGGCACCTCGACGATGTCGTGATTGTCTTTCTGCGCGGTGATCGCCGCGCCGTGCAGCGTCTTCAGCCGCTCGGCGTGGCTGCGGCGGGTGGCGAAGGCGCTGGCGATGTCGTTGGTGATGTCGCCCGCCCCCATCGCGATCGACGCGACGCCGACCAGCTGCCCCATCATATGGACCGCGATGTTGGTCACGCCCGCGCCGATCTCGATCAGCGCGACGCCCAACTCGCGCTCCTCGGGCGCGAGCACCGCGAGGCTCGACGCCGCGGGCGACGCGACCATCGTGCGGACGCCGAGATGCGCGCTGCGCACCGCGAGGTCGAGGTTGCGGATCGGCGGCGTGTCGGCGGTGACGACGTGGATGTCCATGCCGAGCCGGTCGGCGTGAAATCCGAGCGGGCTTTCGACGAAATTGCCGTCGACTGCGTACAACGCGGGCAGCGCGTGGAGGACGGTGCGGCTGCCGGGGTCGATCCGCGCGCGACCCGCGGCGAGCAGCGCGGTCATGTCGGCGGCGGCGATCTTGTGCCCGGCGATGTCGATCTCGACGCTTTCGACCTCGCTGCGCAAGCCGCCCGCCGACATGTTGACGTAGACCGCCTCGGCCTGGACCCCGGCGTTGCGTTCGGCCTGGTCGACCGCGGCGCGGATCGCGCTTTCGGTCTTCTCCATATCGGCGACGAGCCCGCGGCGGACGCCGTGGCAGACGCGCTGGCCGACGCCGATGACGCGCGGGTCGGCGCCATTCGCGCCGATCAGCGCGATCAGCGCCGCGACCTTCGACGTGCCAACGTCGAGGACGGTGACGGTGCGTTCGCCACGCTGGGGCTTGGGCGGGTTCAAATCGTCACCGGCTTGCCGGTCGTCGCCCTGACTTTGGCGGGCGGCTTGATCGGAGCGGCGACGCGCACCGTCATCTGCCCCGGCTGGCGCAGGTCGAACCAGACATAGCCCTTGCCGAGCATGCCGGTGCGGCGGTCGAGCCCGTCGAATTTGGCAAGCGCGGCGGCGGGCGCGACCTCGGGCAGCGCGAGCGTCTCTCCGCTCCTGAAGCGCAGGTCCCACCGGCGCTGGCCGACGAAGGTCGCGGCATCGACCGCCGCAGCGAGCCGCGGCTGCCCGCCGAGCAGCGCCAACAGGTCGTCGACCCGTTCGTTTGCGCCCGCACCGACGATCAAAGGCAGCCGCGCGAAGCGGTCGAGATGGTCGTCGGTCAGCGGCACGCCCGCCCGGTCGACCGCGGATACGTGATGATGGAATTGCCACAGCGCGACCGGGCGGCGCTCGACGATGTCGACGAGCAGCGTATCGGGCAGCCGCCGCGTGACGCTGGCATCGGCGACCCACGACAGCGCGCGGAGCCGGGCGCGCGCGGCGGACAGGTCGACGAGCAGCATCGAATTGGTCGGGCCTTCGAGCGCGGCGGTGACGACCGCGAGCCGCGGCGCGTTGGCGACGCCGTGGACCTCGACGTGGCGGACCTCGAACCCGGCGCGGCTTGCGGCCTGCGCGGTCGCCAGCCACAGGCGGGCGGGAACGCCGAGCAGGACCGCGACGACGAGCGCGGCGATCAGTGTCAGCGCGAGCAGGCCGGCCGCGACGTGGCGGTACAGCCGCCCGGCGGCGACCGGCACGCGCACCATAACGATCGGCTCGGGCCGCCGCTTGACCGGCGCCCGGCGCGGCGGCGCGCGGCGCTTGATCACCGCCGCCGTCACAACGCACTCGCGAGGATGCGCGCGACGAGCGTGTCATAGTCGATGCCGCGATAGCGCGCCTGTTCGGGAACGAGGCTGAGCGCGGTCATCCCCGGCTGGGTGTTGAGCTCGAGCAGGTAGAGCCCGTCGACGCCCTCCGTCGGGTCCCAGCGGAAATCCGACCGCGACGTGCCGCGGCAGCCGAGCGCGACGTGGGCGCGGCGTGCGATGTCGAGCGCGGCGGCGGTGATTGCCTCGGGCAGGTCGGCGGGGCAGACGTGTTCGGTCAGCCCTTCGGTGTATTTCGCATCATAGTCGTAGAAGCCCTGCCCCGGCTTGAGCTCGGTCACGGCCAAAACCTCCCCGTCGAGCACCGCGACCGTCAACTCGCGCCCGGCGATGAAGGGTTCGGCGAGCAGTTCGTCGAACCGCTGCCACGGCCCCGCCGCGTCGCGCGCGATCGGATTGCCGACGTTCGACGCATCGGTGACGATCGCAACGCCGACGCTCGACCCCTCGTTGACCGGCTTGAGCACGTACGGGCGCGGCAGCGGGTCGCCGTCGTGAAGGCTCGCGGTCGCGACCACCCGCCCGCCCGGCATGCGGATGCCGAGCGGGACGAGCACCGCCTTGGTCAGCACCTTGTCGATCGCGATCGCCGAGGTCCGCAGCCCCGAGTGGGTGTAGCGCAACCCCATCAGGTCGAGCATCCCCTGAACGCTGCCGTCCTCACCGGGGGTCCCGTGGAGCGCGTTGAACACGACGTCGGGCGCAGCGGCAGCAAGGCGCGCGGCGACGTCGTGCCCCATATCGATCGCGGTCACGTCATAGCCCAGCCGTTCGAGCGCGGCGGCGATGCCCGCGCCGCTGGTCAACGACACCTCGCGCTCGGCGGACGGCCCGCCCATGAGGACTGCGACCTTCATGCGCGTCCCACCCGCGCGATTTCCCACTGCAGGTCGATGCCGCTGTGCGCGAGAACGCGGTCGCGGACCTCCTCGCCGAGCGCCTCGATGTCGGCGCTCGTGGCATCGCCGGTGTTGAGCAGGAAATTGGTGTGCTTCTCGCTGACCTGCGCGCCGCCGTGGCGGAGACCCCGGCACCCGGCGGCGTCGATCAGCGCCCACGCCTTGTGCCCCGATGGATTGCGGAAGGTCGAGCCGCCGGTCCGCGAGCGCAGCGGCTGCGACGCCTCGCGCTCGGCGGCGATGCGGTCCATCTCGGCGGCGATCGTCGCCCGGTCGCCGGGGGTCGCGCGGAACACCGCCTCGACGACAATACTGTCGGGGGCGAGCATGGAATGGCGGTAGTCGAAGCCGAGGTCGGCGGCGGCGAGCGTTGCGATCGTTCCGTCGCGGTGAACGACCGTCGCCTCGATCAGGCAGTCCGACACGTCGCGGCCATAGGCTCCGGCGTTCATCCGCACCGCGCCGCCGACCGTGCCGGGGATGCCGCGCAAAAATTCGAGGCCTGCCAACCCCGCATCGCGCGCGGCGGAGGCGACGGTGATCCCCATCGCGGCGGCCCCGGCACGGACGGTGTCGCCCTCGATCGCGACGGTCGCGAACGACTTCGGCAGGCGGACGACGACGCCGTCGACCCCGCCATCACGGACGATCATGTTCGATCCGACCCCGACCGCCATCACCGGCACCCACGCCGGGATGTTGGCGAGGGTCCGCGCAAGGCCACCGACGTGCTCGGGTCGGAACAGCAGTTCGGCAGCGCCACCGGTGCGGAACCAGATGAAATCCGCCAGCGAGGCGTCGGCGGCGACCGGTCCCCAGAACTCGGGCACGGTGAAGCTGCCCGCGCGGAGCCGGTACTCGAACACGCTCGGGCTGACTTCGCGCGCGGTCGCCATCATCGCACCGCCTCGATCGCCGCCGCCAGCCCCGCCGCCCATTTGGTGATATCGCCCGCGCCGAGGCAGACGACCATGTCGCCCGGCGCGATGATCGCCGCCAGCTGCCCCGCAAGGTCCGCCGCCCCCGTCGTCGTCGCGACCGACCGGTGTCCGGCGCGCTTGAGCCCGACCGCGAGCGCGTCGGCATCGACACCGTCGATCGGTGCCTCACCGGCGGCATAGACCGGCGCGACGATGACGATGTCGGCGTCGTTGAAAGCGGTCTGGAACTCGGCCATCAGCGACTGCAACCGGGTGAAACGGTGCGGCTGGACGACGGCGATGACGCGCCCCGCCGCGCCCTCGCGCGCCGCCGACAGCACCGCGCGGATTTCGACCGGGTGATGGCCGTAGTCGTCGATGATGACCGCCCCGCGCACCTCGCCGACCTTGGTGAAGCGCCGCTTGACCCCGCCGAAGCGCGCGAAGCCGCTGGTGATCGCCGCGTCGTCGATGCCCAATTCGACCGCGACCGCGACCGCCGCGAGCGCGTTCTGGACATTGTGCCGCCCCGGCATCGGCAGGACGAGCGGCTCGATCCGGCGCTCGGCTCCGTCGCGCGAGCGGACGACGGCGGTGAAGCGGTTGCCGCCCGGCACCGGCGTCACGTTCTCGCCGCGCACGTCGGCCTGCGCCGAAAAGCCGTAGGTGATGATCCGCCGGTCCTGCACCTTCGGCAGCATCGCCTGGACCTCGGGATGGTCGAGGCAAAGAACGCCCGCGCCGTAGAACGGGACGTGCTCGACGAACTCGACGAACGCCTCGCGGACCGCATCGAAGCTGCCATAGTGGTCGAGGTGTTCGGGGTCGATGTTGGTGACGACCCCGATCGTGCCGTGCAGCCGCAGGAAGCTGCCGTCGCTCTCGTCGGCTTCGACGACCATCCATTCGCCCGCGCCGAGCCGCGCGTTCGAGCCATAGGTGTTGATGATGCCGCCGTTGATCACGGTCGGGTCCATGCCGCCCGCGTCGAGCAACGCGGCGATCATCGACGTCGTCGTCGTCTTGCCGTGGGTGCCGGCGATCGCGACGGTCGACTTGAGCCGCATCAGCTCGGCGAGCATTTCGGCGCGGCGGACGATGGGGATGCGCCGTTCGATCGCCGCCTCGACCTCGGGGTTGGCGCGCTGGATCGCGGTCGAGGTGACGACGACGGCGGCAGCACCGAGGTTCGCCGCGTCATGCCCGATCATCACGCGGTTGCCGCGCGCGCGCAGCCCTTCGACGACATAGCCCTCGGCGACGTCGGAGCCCTGCACGGTGTAGCCGAGGTTGTGCATCACCTCGGCGATCCCCGACATGCCGATGCCGCCGATGCCGATGAAGTG
>JBBSFF010000015.1:0-14782 GCA_038238995.1 Sphingomonadales bacterium | reverse complement strand
GGGGGCGGTGAGGGGGTCGGCGGTTTTCACCTTCTCGCCGTCATCCCCGCGAAAGCGGGGACCCATCTCCTGCGGCGGGAGATGGGTCCCCGCTTTCGCGGGGATGACGGTCTCGATGGCGGTTCCGATCTCGCCCAGCCCCCGGCGCCGCACCGCGACGGTCGCGATGACCGGCATCCCGAGGATCGTCGCCAGCGCTGCGACGTCGATCTCGGTCCCATCGCGCTCGGCGAGATCGGCCATATTGAGCGCGACGACCATCGGCAGCCCGAGCCGCCGCAGTTCGAGAACGAAGCGCAGGTGGTTGCGCAGATTCGTCGCATCGATCACCGCAACGATCGCATCGGGGCGGCGCTCGCCCGCCTGCGTGCCCATGACGACGTCGCGCGTCACCGCCTCGTCGGGCGAGCGCGGGGTGAGGCTGTAGGTGCCGGGCAGGTCGATCAGGTCGACGGTCCGGCCATCGGGAAGCGCGAGTCGCCCGGCCTTCCGCTCGACGGTGACCCCGGGATAATTGCCGACCTTTTGCCGCGATCCGGTCAACGCGTTGAACAGGCTGGTCTTGCCTGCATTCGGGTTGCCGACGAGCGCGACGATCAGGGTCCGTGTCGCGACGGCGGGCGGAGCGTCGAGGACGGTGGTCATTCGGCGGCGATCGCCACCGCGACGCGCTCGACGACGACCATCCGGGCGAGTCGCTTCCGCAGCGCGACGCTCATGTTGCCGACGCGGAGCGCGATCGGGTCGCCGCCGAACGGGGCGCGGTGGAGCAGTTCAACATCGACGCCTTCGTCGAAACCCATCTCGTGGAGTTGGCGCGCGTTTTCCGGGTCGACGGCGTCGCGGTCGATCGCGACAATCGTCGCGGTGTCGCCGGGGTTCAGGTCTTCAATCCGCATCGTCTTCGCCTGCTGGACTTCAGCAAATGCGAACGATTAGCGACTAGCGCAAGCCTTGGAAAGATAATCCTACCCGGTCAGACCGCGATCGAACTCAACGATAGCAGGCGCATTCCTGCGGGGACAAGTTCCTCGTTCGACGCGTAAACCTGTTCGATCGTCTGCCCCCAGCTGACAAACTGGGTGTCGGTGTCCGGAATCCAGCGTCCGAGATACCGCACCTGGCCCGCCGACCGATAGGCGCGCAGGTCACGCAGCTTCATGCCCTGGTTCCACATTTCGCCGTACTTGACCCCGAGCGCCGCCGCGTCGAGATCGAGCGCGACCCACTGCGCTGCGCTGCCCGGCTGCCACACCGCGTCGAAGCGCGCGCCACCGTCCGGAAGGTTCCACGCATGGATATGCACCAGCCGGAAGCCTTGTGCGTGCATCGCCGACAGCTTGGTCAGCAGGTCGCCCTGTGCCCAGCCCTGGATCCACGACGTCACCTGCTTGCCGGTGTCCCACGCGGCGTTGCAACGAACCTGCCCGTTGGGGAGCAGGTAGGTGTTGAGCATCTTCATCCGCAGCCCGACCGCCTGCTGTTTCGCGTCCTCGGTATGAACATCGGCGATCGTCCAGCCCCAGACGACGCGCTGCGGCAGGCCGGACGCGTCGAAGATCGCATCGTAACGTGCGTCGCCGCTCGTCGTCGGCGTCACCTGACCGCAACGAAGCCGCATGCCCTGCGCGACCGCCGCCGAATACGCCTTGTCGTAATCGGCCCACGCCCAGCCGGTGACGATCCGTTGCGGCGTATTGAGCGGCGAGAACACCGCGGCATATCGCAGGTGCGGCGACGCGGTGTCGCCAAGCTGGACCGCGACGAGCGGTCGACGATTGCCGTTGATCAACGCATCGCGCATCCGCTTGATCTGATCCGGCGAGAAATGCTGATTGAAATTGGTGCAGCCCTTGAAGTAGCTCATCACCAGACTGCGATCGGGCGTGTAACTGACCGCGCCTGACGACAACGCGAGGGTGACCTTGCCGATCGTACCGCAAGCATCGCCGGACCCGGCGGCCTTGTTGAGATAATTGATCAACTCGCCCGAGTCGTCGGCGGGCGTATCGCTGACCACGTCGCGGTCGCCGTCGAGTTCGGCGACGATGTCGGCGGGCTTGATGCCGGCCTTCAGCCGGTCCTCGAGCCAGTCGACGATCATCTTGCGGACTGCCTTCGCCTTGTCGGCGTCTGGGACCGTGGCGTCCTCGCCGATCTTGGGATCGAGGTGGAACTGGACGAAAGTATGGTGCTGGTGGAGGTAATGGCCCATCTCGTGCGCCATGAAGGTGGCGAAGTTGTCGGCCCAGTTCTGGTCGTCCCACGCCCCGGCGCCGAGCTTGACGTACAGCACGTCCTCCCACGAATGCCCGCCGCCCGACGGCGATACCGCCGTGAAGCTGACCTTCTTCGACGTCGGATCGGTGGCGGCGGCGAAGGTCGTCCCCTCCGCGAAGAGCAGCACGATCTTGTGCGGATACGTCGCCCCGATCGCATTACGGTGCGGGTCGGTCGTCCACGTACTCGATAGCGCGTCACGCTCCTTGTCGCTGAGCGGCGGCTGCCGCGACAGCATCCACTGGTCGGTTGCCCCGATGATAAAGTCCTGCGCCAGCGCGGTGTCGTCGCGCATTTCGATGTCGAGCGACGGGATAAAGACGAACTCGACCCCGGTGCTCGCATAGATTTTGTTCGTCGCGGCGACGGCGCGCGCGACCCCTTTGCGCATGACATCGATCGGCGGCCCGGCGCTCCCGTCGAACAGCTTGCCGTCACTTTGCCGGACCATCAGTGCCTGAATGCGGATTCGCAACAGCGGCTGGGGCACAGCAGCGGGCGGCGTGCCCGGCTGCGGCGCGGGCGGTGCCGACGGTGCGCCACCATGACCAAGCAGCGCCGCGAGGTTCGTGGTCGTCGCGCCATGCGACAGCGTGACGACCACGGTGTCGGCGGTGCGCAACACCCGAGGGTCCGTCTGTACCGGCTCGATCAGCCCAAGTGAGCGAAGCTGATCAGGCGATAAAGTGGCAATTACGCCGAACGGATCGGTCGTATCGTCGGCGTAAACCGGCGCGCCCAGTCGCGGTCGGCGGGGAAGCACGCGCGCGGCATCGACGAGTTGTTCGCGCGTGACCCGGCCAGTCAAAGCGCGCGCGCGCAAGATTGCCGACAGTCGGTTCACAGTCATCAACGGTCTCCCCGATACCCGACCGAGAAGGTAGCCAACCATTGATGACAGATCAAACCGCCGGGTAGCGGAGCCGTCCGAGGATCTGCGCGAGGCTCGGGCGGTTCCCCGCGCCCGTCGTCAACCGCGCCTTGACCTTCTCGAACGCCATGATCCCGGCGATGCGGCGGTCGAGGAAGCCCCAGGTTTCGGCGCGCCCGTCGCTCTCGTCGCCGAGCCAGTAGAGCAGCGTCGCGGCATAGACGCCGCCGAGAATCGCGCGCTTCGAATAATGGTTGAAGTCGGTCGCGGTGTCGCCGCACGCGCGCCAGATCGCGTCGGCGGTGCGCCACGTCGTCTTCGCGCTCAGCGCCGGGTGGAGCGTGAACACCGCGACCGCGCGGCGGACGGTCTCGCGCTCGTGCTCGGCCTGTTCAAGCCGGGTGCGGACAGCGAAGGTGATTCGCTCGCGAACCTTCATGCCGCCGATGCCGCTCAGCGCGGCGGTCATCCGCGTGTTGGCGTACGCGGTGTAGGCATCGACCATCGCCGCCGCCCCGCCGGGGAAGACGAGGTGCGCGACGTCCGGATCGATCCCGGAGTCGGCGGCCCCGGCAGCGACGGTTGCGGGCGTCCAGCCGTCGAACGCGACATGCGGGATCATCGCCGCGATCAAACGCGGGCGGAGTTCATCGAGGGTTTCGTCGCTCATGCCGCCGTGATACCGCGCGGCGCGCCGAAAGGCGATGCGGCCCGTGCGCGCTTGTTCGCTTCGGCCCGATATGCTATGCGCAGCGCCTCTTGTTGACGGGTGGTCCGTTGGCGAACCCTTACCCTGTGACAAGTCCGGGCCATGCTGAGGCCTGCGGCGTGAATGGAGAGACCGGCTTTGCAGATCATCGTTCGCGACAATAATGTCGACCAGGCGCTGCGCGCGCTCAAGAAGAAGCTGCAGCGCGAGGGCGTCTACCGCGAGATGAAGCTGCGTCGCCACTACGAGAAGCCGTCGGAAAAGCGTGCCCGCGAAAAGGCCGCCGCCGTCCGCCGCGCCCGCAAGCTCGAGCGCAAGCGCGCCGAGCGCGACGGCGCCAAGTAAGCCAATGTCCGCGACCGCTGCCGGCACGGGTGCCGGCAAGTGGGTCGGTTTCGCGCTCGTTCTCGTTGCCCTCGTCGCCGTCCTCGTCTGGGCGGGGACGCAGCGCGCGGTCGACGCCGCGCGCCCCGCCGACCTCGCCTACCTCACCACACACAAAGGGAAACCCGGCGTGAAGACGACTGCTTCCGGCCTGCAGTACGAGGTCCTGACCGAAGGCACCGGCCCGTCGCCGGCCGCCACCGATACCGTCGCGGTCCATTACGAAGGCAAGTTGCTCGACGGCACGGTGTTCGATTCGTCGATCGCGCGCGGCCAGCCGGCGGAGTTCCCGCTCAACCGCGTCATCCCGGGCTGGACCGAGGGCGTCCAGCTGATGAAGGTCGGGTCGGTGTATAACTTTACGATTCCGCCCGAGCTCGGCTACGGCGCGCAGGGTGCGGGCGGGGTCATCCCGCCGAACGCGGTGCTGCTGTTCCGGATCGAATTGCTGGGCGTTCAGGGCAAGTCGTAGTGCGCCGACCCGCGTCCTACGCCTCGGAGTCGGATCGCGGACCTTCCCCCCGCGGCGCCAGCGCGACCTTGACCAGCGCGATGATCGGATCGGCGAGCGTCACGCCGAGGATGCCGAACAACACCCCGAACAACAGTTGCGCTGCAAGGACGACCGCGGGGGCAAGGTCGACCGCGCGCTTCTCGATCAGCGGATTGATGAAGTTGTCGGCGACCTGAACGACGAGATAGACGCCGGTCGTCCACAGTCCGGTCGACGTCCCGTCCGAAAACCCGACCGCGACCATCAATATGCCGCTCGCGATCGCGCCGAGGTTGGGGATGAACGCGAACAGCCCCGCGACGAGCCCGAGCAGCAGCGCGAGCGGCGTGCCGACGAGGCTCAGCCCGACGAAGATCAGCGTGCCTTCGAACACCATGAGCGCCAGCCGCCCGGCGACCCAGCGGCGGAGCATCTTGCCCATCGCTTCGAGCGTCCGACGGAGACCCGCGCGCCTCGCATCGGGGGTCAGCCATTCGACGCCGCGCTCGTACAGCCGCGGATCGATCGCGATGAAGATGCCGAAAGTGACGATGAGGATCAGGCTGCCGAGGATGCCCGCGACACCGCCGATCACGCTCATGATCCGGCCGACCGACCCGCCGATCTGCGCCTTGAGCTGCGCGACGGGATCGCCCGCTGCGGTCCCCGAACTCAGGCCGTATTCGCGCGCGAGCGTGGTCAGTCGTTCGCTCTGGCGGACCAGCGTCGCCTGGAGCTCGGTATATTGCGCGGCGAGCTGAGTCCCGGCGAAGTAGACGAAGCCGAACAAGGCGGCGACGAACAGCAGGACGACGATCGCGAGCCTGATGCCGCGGGCGACCGGCACGACGCGCCCGATCAGGCGCTCCCCGCCCTGCAATCCGGCGGCGAAGACGAAGCCGGCGAGGATCAACAGCAGCGACGACGCGAGGTGCCATATCAGGAATAGCGCGCTGGCGACGCCGAGCCAGATCGCGGCATCGGTCAGGGCACCCCGGGCGCGGCCCGAAAACTCGATCGGGCTCGGGGGGACCGGCCCCGAGTCGTCGCTCATGGGGCTGGAACCGGCGCCTGCTTGGGATGGAGCGAAACGAACGCGCGCCCAGGGCGGAACGCACCGAGCCACGTCAGCGGGTTGAGCGTCGTCGACCCGTCAAGCGAGAAGGTGAGGAATTCGGCGCGCCCGACGAGGTTCTCGATCGGCAGCAGGTCGAGCCCGCCGACGAGGCTCGAAAAGCGGCTGTCCTCGCTGTTGTCGCGGTTGTCGCCCATCAGGAACAGATGCCCCTCGGGGACGATGACCGGCGGCGTGTTGTCCTGCGCGGTCTCGCCGAGGTCGAGGACGTCGTAGCTGCGCCCGCCCGGCAGTGTCTCGCGGAAGCGCGGGTAGCGGCAGATCGTGACGCCGTCGGCACGAGTGACGCGGTATTGGACGACCTGTGGAGCGGAGCAGGTCGTGTTTTCCGACTCGACGATGTCGGCGGGGGACTCGGGCACCTTCGGCACCGCGACACCGTTCAACCAAAGCACGCCGTCCTTCATCTGCACGGTGTCGCCGGGCAGGCCGATGACGCGCTTGATCCAGTCGTCGTGCTCGCGCGGCGACTTGATGATCGCGATGTCGCCGCGCACCGGATAGCTGCCGAGCACGCGGCCCTTCATCTCGGGCAGGATTGGCAGCGACGGTGACAGATACGAATAGCCATACGGGAACTTCGACACGATCAGCCGGTCGCCGGTGAGCAGCGTCGGCAGCATCGATTCGGACGGGATGAAGAATGGCTTGGCGATGAGGCTGTGAACCGCGAGCACCGCGAGCGCGAGTACCAGCAACTGGCGGACCTCGCTGGCCCAGTCGACCTTCTTCTTGGGCTGGGCGATCGTCATCGTCTCGTTCATGCCGGGCTCCCGGAAACCTGGGCGGTGATCAGGACGATCGCCTGTGCCCAAGGATGATCGTCGGTGATCGTCAAGTGTATTACCGCGCTATGCCCCTTCGGCGTGATCTTGGCCAGTCTTTCCGCCGCGCCGCCGGTCAGGTGCATCGTCGGCTGCCCCGACGGCAGGTTGATCACCCCCATGCAGCTGAAGAACACCCCGCCCCGGATACCGGTGCCCAACGCCTTGGCGCACGCCTCCTTCGCCGCCCAGCGCTTGGCAAAGGTTGCGGCGCGGGTCAGCGGGCGGCGGCCGGCCTTGGCGATTTCGATGGGGGTGAAGACGCGAGTGACGAAGCGGTCGCCGAAGCGGTCGATCGACGCCGCGATTCGGTCGATGTTGGTCAGATCGTTGCCGAGGCCGATGACAATCATTGCTCGCCCGAACGATCGGGCCGCGCCCAAATCTTCCTGATCGTGGGTGTCAAACGCCACTCCGCAACGGTGGGAAACGCGCCGCGTCGATGACCGCGCGCATCTGCCGGATCGCGGCATCGAGCCCGACGAACACCGCTTCGCCGATCAAAAAATGGCCGATGTTGAGTTCGGCGATCTCGGGGATCGCGGCGACCGCGCCGGCGTTGGCGAAGGTCAGGCCGTGGCCGGCATGAACCTCGAGCCCGCGCTCGGCGGCGAGCGCCGCGCCCGTCGCCAACCGGGCGAGTTCGTCCGCCTGCGCGTCGCCGGTCAGCAGGCAGTAGCGCCCGGTGTGGAGCTCGACGACCGCCGCGCCGATCGCCGCCGACGCCTCGATCTGGTCGGCGTCAGGTTCGATGAACAGGCTGACGCGGCACCCGCGCGCGCTCAGTCGGTCAACGAAGTTGCGCAGATTGGCCTGGTTGCCGAGCACGTCGAGCCCACCTTCGGTCGTTCGCTCGGCGCGCTTTTCGGGGACGATGCACGCCGCGTGCGGCCCGTGCGCGAGGGCGATGCCGAGCATCTCCTCGGTCGCCGCCATCTCGAAGTTAAGCGGCACCGTCAGCGCTGCGACGAGCCGGACGATGTCGTCGTCGGAGATGTGCCGCCGGTCCTCGCGCAGGTGCGCGGTGATCCCGTCCGCCCCCGCCGCGACCGCGAGTTCGGCGGCACGGACCGGGTCGGGGAAGCTGCCGCCGCGCGCGTTCCGTATCGTCGCGACGTGGTCGATGTTGACCCCGAGACGTACGCGATCGGTCATGCGGCCGGACACAGCGCCGCCGACAGCAGGTCGTACGTCCCGCCCTTGCCCTGCCACGGCTCGCCGAATTCGAACGGACGGTCGCTGAAGACGATCAGCGCGACATTCTGGTTGGGGACGATGATGTTGCGCACCTGCACCCCGCCGATTTCGCCGCGACGTTCGATGAGCTTCTGCGGCGTCGCGCACCCTTTCAGCGGCACGGTATAATCCCACACGGCGAGCGCGGTGAAGCCGAGCTTGGGGTTGCCGCGCTCCATTTCGGTACGGCTCTCGGGCTTCAGCAGCCGCCCGGTCATCAGCGCCCGGTCGAACCGCGCGAGATCGGCGGGCGGGCCGCCGACCGCGCCCGCCGCGCCGAAGCGACCGATGTCGATGAAGCGGTCGTCGCGCCCGTCGGCGTAATAGCCCGGGCGGCCCCACGGCTTCGCGCCGGGGGGGAGCAGCCGGCTGCCCGTCATCCCCGCCGGCACGAAGATGCGCGCCTTGAGCAGGTCGCCAAGCGGCTGGCCCGTAACCGCTTCGAGCACCGCGCCGACGATCTCGGTATCGCAATCGTTATATTCGAACCGCGCGCCGGGCGCCGCCTTGGCCTTGCCGAGACAGATCGGGCTAATGCCGGACCACCCCGGCGCGTCGTAGCGGAACTGCACGAGCGTCTCATTGCGCGCGTCGGCCGGCCCGTCGTTGACGTTGGGCAGCCCGCTGGTGTGCTGGAGCAACATCCGCAGCGTAACGACGTCGGTATTGGCAACCTTGAGTTTCGGCACGTACGCCGCGATCGGCGTGTCGAGCATGAGCGTGCCGGCCTCGACCTGCTGCATCACCGCGACCGCGACGACCTGCTTCGAGACCGACGCCCAGCGCCACGGCGTATCCGACGAGCGGTATTCCTGCGGCCCCAGCAAATTGCCGCAGTCGTCGACGGTGTCGCTGAGCAGATACTGCCCGCTGACCTTGAGCGCCGCGGCGACCCGTTCGACCGCGGCGCAGCGGTCGAGCAGCGCGTTCGCGCCCGGCGGGGCCGGGATCGGCGGCTTCGCCTGCGCGGTGCCGGCGACCAGAAGGGCGAGCAACAGGAACTTCATGCCGCGCGACTCCCCGGCTTGACGGCAGCGATGGCGGCGAGTTCGGATGGCAGCGCGTCGGCGGCATAGCTCGGCACGGCGAGCCGGAGCAGCGCGGTCAGCGGCACGCCGACGTCGGCGGTCCCGTCGCTGCGGTCGACGAGGCACGCGGCGTGGACGACATCGCCGCCCGCCGCCGCGATCGCCGCGATCGCCTCGCGCGAACTCAACCCCGTCGTCACCACATCCTCGACCATCAAGACCTTCTCTCCCGCCGTCAGCGCGAAGCCGCGCCGCAATTCGAACGTGCCGGTCGGGCGCTCGACGAACATCGACGCAACCCCAATCTGGCGCGCGATCTCATAGCCGACGATCACCCCGCCCATCGCTGGCGAAACCACCGCCGTGACGCTTTCACGCACGCTCGCCGGGAGCTTCGCGACGAGCGCGCCGCTCAGCCGCGCCGCGCGCGCCGGGTCCATCAACACGCGCGCACATTGGAGAAAGCGCGCCGACCGCAACCCCGACGACAGGATGAAATGCCCGTCGAGCAGCGCGTGCGCCGCACGGAACTCGGCGATGATGTCGGCGTCGGTCATGACGATGGTCGTACCACCGGTGAATAGCCGGTGGAAAGGCGTGCCAGGTTGCGGTACGGCACGTCGACGGGGCGTGGGGAGCATAGAATGATTTCGACGACGGGACGTGCCATCGTGGGCGCGGTTATCGTGGCGCTGGCGTCGCCGGGCCTTGCGCAGATCAAGTCGACGCACAGCGAATCGGCCGAGGCGACGCGCGCGCGCGCCTCGAACGAACTACCGACCTGCAGCAAGCCGCTCGGTACGATCGCGCTGTCGGAGCCCGAGACGAAATGGTGGGGCGGTCTCGGCCTCGGCTCGCCCGAGGCGCTGATCCGCGTCTACATCCAGAAATCGAGATGCTTCCGGCTGGTCAACCGTAGCGGCGCGGGCATGGCGGCGATGGAGCGCGAACGCGCGCTCAATGCCGGCGGCGAGATGCGGCGCGGCGGCACGATCGGCAAGGGCCAGATGGTCGAGGCCGACTTCACCGTCATCCCCGATATCGTCACCGGCAACGGTAACAAAGGCGGCTTGAACGTCGGCGGCATGCTCGGGGGCCTGATCGGTGGCTCGGTCGGCGGGCTGATCGGCGGGATCAACGTCAAGAAGCGGTCGGCGAACGTCGTTCTCAACGTCGTCAATAACAAGTCGTCGGAGGAATTCGTCGCCGAGGGCCAGTCGAAAAAGACCGATCTCGGCTTCGGCGGCGGCGGCGGGATCTTCGGCGGCGGCGGCCTCGCGGCGGGCGGCGCGTCGGGGTACGACAATACCGAGATGGGCCAGGTGATCGCGCTCGCCTATCTCGACGCCTACACCAAGCTCGTCGGTGAACTCGGGGGCCAGCTCGGGGCATTCGCGAGCCAGCAGCAGGCGGCGAAGGCGGTGTCGATGAAGCGCCCCGGCCGGATGTATGCGACCGCCTCGCTCAAGGCGAAGGTGCTGAAGTCGCTCGATCCCGGTGCGTTGCTCTATCCGACCGGCAACAAGGCGGACGGGTTTTGGGAAGTCGAGGACGAACTCGGCACCAAGGGTTGGGTCGCCGAAGCCGTGATAGAGGTCGCGCGCTAGGCCTTCACCCGCTCGACGCTGACCACCGCCTGCGTCGCGCGTAACGCGGCGATGATGTTCGTCAGATGCGCGAGGTCGTCGACCTCGATGTCGACGACGAAGCCGTGGAACGCGCGGTCGCGTTCCTTGAGCGTCAGGTTGACGATGTTCGCCGCGTGATGCGCGAGGATCGCGGTCAGCGCGGCGAGGCTGCCGGGCTGGTTGTGGACGACCGCCATCAGCCGCGCGACGGCGGTCTCGGTGTCCTCGCCCCAGTGCAGGTCAAGCCATTCGCCCGTCGCGCTCGCATCCGCCGCGCTTTCGGCGTCGCCAAGGACCGCGCAGTCGATGACGTGGACCTCGATCCCCGTCCCTGGGCGCGCGACGCCGACGATGCGATCGCCCGGGATCGGGTGGCAGCAGTCGGCGAGCTGGAAAGCCACGCCCGGGGTCAGGCCGCGGATCGAGATCGCCGTGCGCGGGCCGGCCTTGCCGCGCTTCCTGGGCTTGAGGTTGGCGGTCGATCCCGGCAGCATCGCTTCGAGCACGGCGGTGTCGCTTACCGTCGCGCGCGCCAGTGCGAGGTAGAGCGCGTTGCGGTCGGCCAGCTTGAGCCGCGCGACCCCGGCGCTGATCGCGCCGTCGGACAGCGGCAGCTTCAACCGCGCGACGACCTCTTCGTACAGCGTCAGCCCCATCTTGAGCTGCTGGCTGCGCTGCTGCTGGCGAACGAAGCGGCGCACCGCCGACCGCGCCTTGACCGATACGACGAATCCCTCCCACAGCGGATCGGGGTGCTGCGCTTTCGACCGCAGGATTTCGACCTGATCACCATTCGCCAGCGGCGTCCGCAGCGGCACGACGCGCCCGTTGACTTTCGACCCGACGCAGGTATCGCCGAGATCGGTGTGGACGGCGTAGGCGAAGTCGACCGGACACGCGCCCGTTGGCAGCTGGATCAGCTCGCCCTTGGGCGTGAACGCGAACACCTGGTCCTGGAACATCGCGAGGCGGGTATGTTCGAGCAGCTCCTCGGGCGTCGTCGCCTGGTCGAGGATCTCGATCAGGTCGCGCAGCCACGGATACGCCTCGCGCGCCGGGGCCCCGTCGTCGCCCTGCTTGTATGCCCAGTGCGCCGCCAGCCCGAATTCGGCTTCACGGTCCATCTCGGCGGTGCGGATTTGGACCTCGATCCGCACCCGCTCGCTGTGAATCACCGTCGTGTGGAGCGAACGATAGCCGTTGCGCTTTGGGGTCGAGATGAAGTCCTTGAACCGCCCGGGCACCGCCGGCCAGCGCTGGTGGATGATGCCGAGCGCGCGGTAGGCGGCGGCGGCGTCGGGGACGACGACGCGGAACGCCATGACGTCGGGCAGGTTCTCGAACGCCATGTGGCGGTCCTGCATCTTCTTCCAGATCGAGAACGGGCGTTTCTCGCGCCCGCGAACGTCGGCGATAATGCCGTTCTGGCCGAGCAGCAGGTTGATGCCGCTGGTGATCCGCGCGACCATGTCGCCGCCGCCGACGCGCAGCGATTCGAGCCGCTTGACGATCGAATCGAACGCCTCGGGCTCGAGATGGCGAAAGGCGAGCGCCTGCAGTTCGTCCATGAAGCCGTACAGCCCGATTCGCTCGGCGAGGGGGGCGTAGATGTCCATTGTCTCGCGCGCGATTCGGCGGCGCTTGTCGTCGGACTTGATGAAATGCAGCGTCCGCATGTTGTGGAGCCGGTCGGCGAGCTTGACCAACAACACGCGGATATCGTCGGACATCGCCAGCAGGAACTTGCGCAGGTTTTCGGCGGCGCGCTCGTTCTCGGTCTGCGCCTCGATCTTCGACAATTTGGTGACGCCGTCGACGAGGCGCGCGACGTTGGTGCCGAACAATCGCTCGATCTGCTCGGTCGTGGCGACGGTGTCCTCGATCGTGTCGTGGAGGATGCCGGTCGCGATCGTCTCGGCGTCGAGCTTGAGTTCGGTCAGGATGCCCGCGACCTCGATCGGATGGCTGAAATACGGGTCGCCCGACGCGCGGAGTTGCGATCCATGCGCCTTCATCGAGAACACATACGCGCGGTTGAGCAGATCCTCGTCGGCGTGCGGGTCGTACGCGAGGACGCGATCGACGAGTTCGTACTGACGCAGCATGAGTGAATAGTGGGGCGGGGGCGCAGTGGGCGCAACCGGTTAGCGCCAGTCCTGCCGTTCGTGGAAGATGCGGATGATGCGGATGGTGTCGCTTCGCATCTGATAAATTATCGATAGCGGCGATCTTGCGACCCTGATCTTGCGCCGCCCTCCATCAACGGGCGAACCGGCGTGCGGAAATCGACGAGGCATTCCGATTTGCTATCGACGGCAATTTTGATCCGCTGCGCCGCGATCGCATCCTCGAGCGAGACGTAGGTCAGATATTTGACGACGTCGGATCGCGCGCGCGGTGCCCAATCAACGGAACGCTGGCTCGGCATTACCCGAATTTGGCAGTCAACTCAGCCATGACGACCGTGTGGGGAATTCCTTCGCCGCGATCGAGTTCGTCTTCGCCTTCCTGGATAAACGCCTCGAACTCGGCCTCGGTCATCTTGTGCATTCCCGGCGGGAGGCCGTAGTCGGGGATGTCGTCGTCGTAGAGCGCGGGGGTCGTTGCCATCGGCGGGGTCCTCTCGCGCGGAGTGTACGACGAGAGGGCGTCACGGCAAAGCCGCGCCGTCGGACGGGTTTGGGCGGGAAGGTCGCCCGACCCGCCGGCCGGGCTTGCGCGAGTCCGCGCGCTGCTAGCGAACGCGAAGGGCGTTCGCTGCGCTACGCACGGCCGCGCCGCGCCTCACTCGTAATCCGGACCCAAATTCTGGTTACGCGGCGGCTGCGCGGCGGTCAGGCGCAGCGCTTCGGCGGAGGCTGCGAGCGAACCGACCGCGTCGGGTGCGTCGTCCTCGCCCTGGATGACGCGCTGCATCGACGACACCAGCGCCTCCTGCAGCGCCGCGGGAACGACCTTCTGCTCGGCGATCTCGCGGAGCGCGACGACCGGGTTCTTGTCGCGATCGCGGTCGAGCAGGATCTCGGCCCCGCTCGAGATCTGCCGCGCGCGGGTTCCCGCCATCAGCACGAGTTCGAAACGGTTGGGGATCTTGTCGACGCAATCTTCGACCGTGACACGCGCCATCGGGCAAACTCCGGGTTGTTCGGTAAAGCGGGGCTGGTAGCGGGACGGGGAGGCGGGGTCAAGGAACGCTGTCTTGACCGGACCCGCGCTTTCGCCTAACGGCACGCCTTCGCAATTGGCCTCGCACGTCCGGTGAAGCGGTGGCCGCGTATGACAGACTTGGTCATGCGGTGCGGTTCCGGGCCGCCACTGGCTTCCAGGGCGTCACCAGCAAATTGGATTTTGAATGTCGAAGCGCGCCAACGCGAAGTATAAACTCGATCGCCGGATGGGCGAGAATATCTGGGGCCGCCCGAAGTCGCCGGTCAACAAGCGCGAGTACGGCCCCGGCCAGCACGGCCAGCGCCGCAAGGGCAAGGTGTCGGACTTCGGCATCCAGCTCCGCGCCAAGCAGAAGCTCAAGGGCTATTACGGTGACGTCACCGAGCGCCAGTTCCGCGCGACCTACGCCGAAGCCGTCCGCATGAAGGGCGACACCAGCCAGAACTTGATCGGCCTGCTCGAGCAGCGCCTCGACATGGTCATCTTCCGCGCGAAGTTCGCGCCGACGATCTTCGCCGCACGGCAGATCGTCAACCACGGCCACATCAACGTCAACGGCCGCCGCTGCAACATTGCCAGCGCCAAGGTCAAGCCGGGCGACGTCATCGAACTCGGCAACAAGGCGAAGGAAATGGCGCTCGTCCTCGAAGCGATGGGCCTCGCCGAGCGCGAGACGCCGGAATACGTCCAGGTCGACGGGGCCAAGGCGACCTACGTCCGCGTGCCGACGCTCGACGAGGTGCCGTACGCGGTGAAGATGGAGCCGAATTTGGTGGTGGAATTCTATAGCCGCTAACGCCAGTGCGGCGAGAGTTTAGCAGAGGAACGCCCTTCGCGTTTGTCTGCTAAACCCCGACTCGCACGCAGCGCGGCCGGCGGGTCGGGCGACCTTCGCGCCCGAACCCGACCGACGGCGCGGCTTTGCCGCGACGCTCTACACCGCAGCGTCCTCGATCCTTTCCATGTCTGCGTCGCTCAACCCGAAGTGATGCCCGACCTCGTGCACCAGCACGTGGGTCACCAGCG